>JACZIY010000569.1 GCA_014860845.1 Anaerolineaceae bacterium | reverse complement strand
CAGGACATACAGTCCATATTTACTAATTCTTCTTCATTGATTTGACTGACATCAAAATCCAACTCGGTGTCTACAAATTCAGTATAACTTCCATCCTGATTAACAACGCGAATATAAGGAATTTCCTGCATGCGCTCATCGGTGGGGTAGTACAAAACCGGGTTTTCGATATGCCAATGAATGCCAAATCCCAATCCTTCCCGTTCGCTCCCGCCGCCAGTTTTCATAACCAGGTATGTTGTGGTTTCGGAATTGTTTTCGTCCTGAGCAAAATGTTTGAAGTCCATTAATCTGTCATTGGAAAAAACCTGTGGATAATGACAGGTCTCACAAACATCTCTGGCAGGGCGCATATTTCTAGCTACAATCGGATACTCATAATTATTGAGGACCATGGCAGAACCTGTCTGATATGAATATTCAATTTTACGGATTATTTGTTCACCTAATTCTGCTCGACCGAGATGACAATCTTCGCAAGTGACTCTGGCATGGTCTGAATTCATATGTGTAACATGTTGAGGGGGCATGGTATGGCAGGTAGTACCACAGAAATCGATGGTATTGGTATATGCCCATGCTCCTGTAGAAAACAATCCCGCTGCGATAATTAAAAATATAATAATTCCATATGGTAACAGCTTCATTCCGGTACTTGCATCGGCTGGTGGGAGAAAAATTTTCTTAACCCAATTACCCTTTTTTTTCATGGTTTTCTCCTCGAAATTTGATTGTGCTTTTTGGAACGAACAGTGCTGAAATATAAAAATCCCATGGGTTATTATAACCCATGGGATTTTTATAGTGAGATTTATGGTCTTACCAGCCCGGTTAAATCACCACCAACATTCTCGATTGAATCATATAATACTTGCAGAATGTAGGTTGGATTGTGGGCAAAAGCGCCTGGATCCTTCATAGCGTATTGGTAATTGTAAGCAGCTTTGAGCAATCTGGGTGTCCAGGTAGCAAAGGCGTTGGTTCGATTGACCTCTTCTGCATCCGCCACGCCGTTTTCATTCGTGTCAATGAAGAAATAGGGATGAGAATGAGAGTCATATACAAGCGGAGTTCCAACTTCTACAGATTTTGCTAACAATGCAGCATAAAGTTTTTCGGTAAGGGTTTCCACTTCGCCGTAAATACCCTCGGAAACTCCATCAGCATCATAATCTTCCGTTAATTTTAAGCGGATGTTTTTTGGATCTTCTGTTTGGTGACAACCCTGGCAGGTTTGTGCCTTGACTTCAAGACCATGAACGTCGTGACAGTCTACAC
>JACZIY010000568.1 GCA_014860845.1 Anaerolineaceae bacterium | reverse complement strand
AATGCCGATACGAATGCAGCCATGCTGCGCATTAACAATGAGCTCGGTTTCAAACCGTATATGACCAGCATTCTCTGGCAAATGGAAATTACTAAAGTTCAGGAATACCTGAATCAATAAAAATCGAAGGAGAAAAAATGTCAGATACCGAAAAAATTACCATCAATATGTCGGCTGTCGACCTCGGAAAAGTTGATACTTTGGTCAATGAAGGGTTGTACAGTAATCGCACCGATTTCATCCGCACAGCCATCCGCTCACAACTGGAAAAGCACACCTTTGAAATTCAGCAATCCGTGACCCGTCATTCTTCTGTGATCGGGGTTCTCTCCTACAACAAGTCTGATCTGGAAAAACGCAAACAGAAAGGCAAGAAGCTTTCGCTCTCCATCATCGGGATGCTGCACCTGCAGGATGATATTCCACCCGAACTGGCAGCGGAAGTCATCGAGGAGATCAAAGTGCGTGGCATATTTAACGCCAGTGATGCTGTGAAAGCTGCCCTGGTTGATAAAATGAAGTAGACAAGGAAAAAGACGACATGAGCTTTCATCACGAGCCTGAAAAATGGCCGTTTCAGTCACAGAAAGAACATTGCCCTTATTGCCAGAAGGGGACGATCCATTTACCGGAAGATCAATCGACTATGGGCGTATTGATCCTCCGGTATATCAGGCTGGTGAATTTGAAAAGTTTGTTCAAAATATGCAAAAACAATTAAGAACCAATAATGCTATACTAACTATGCCTTGACTTCCATCTTTAACAGCGCATTGATGGGTCATTTATGCTTCCATTGACCGCCATTAACAAAGGCTCGAATTGATCTGATGATCCCGCTCGAAGGAGAATTGATGAACCAGAAAATTTTAAAAATCACCCTGCCAATGCCATTTGGAATGGGAACTGTAAACTGCTACCTTGTTCAAAATCAGAACGGAAATTTTCTGATCGATAGCGGTGGACCCAATAATGAAAAAATGCTAATTCAAGAGTTGGAAAACGCTGGGTGCCCTCCTGAAAAACTCTCTTTAATCATCATAACGCATGGGGATTTTGACCACATTGGCAATGCTGCCTTTTTGAAAAACAAATATGGATTGAAAATTGCCATGCATCCGGATGATGCCGGGATGGCAAAACAGGGAAACATGTTTCATAACCGTAAACAGCCCAATATTCTGATTCGGATTTTCGCTCCACTTTTTATGGGTTTTAGGAAATCCAAATGCTTTGCGCCAGATATTCTCCTACAGAATGGGGATACCCTGACGCCATTTGGTTTAGAAGCCAGGGTAATACCAATGCCCGGGCATTCAAAGGGTTCGATTGGAATTCGCTTGGAAAGTGGTGATTTAATCAGTGGAGATCTTCTGGATAATACCAAAGCGCCGACCTTCACTTCTTTAATGGATGACCAGATCGCTGCCAACAATAGTTTGATGCGTCTCCAACATGAGGGCATCACCATGGTTTATCCCGGGCATGGAGAACCATTTGATTTTGCTGTATTTCGACCAAACCAGTAAATCATAAGTACCAAATAATGAGAGAAGAAATTCAAGTTTTAATGAATAATCAAATTGTCCGCCAGGCTGCTGGTTTATGGTCCGGGCATGGAAAAATTGAGTTACTGGATGATGTGGCGAATTTTGTGTACCAATTTCAAAGTGAAAAGCGCTGGAAGATCCTGCGCATTACCCACAGTTCACATCGCACGGAAGACCAGATCCTGGCTGAATTGGATTGGGTTAATTATTTATATGATTCTGGAGTTCCGGTCGCCCAACCTTACCTCTCGAATAACAAACGTTTGACGGAAGTATTTTCAGTAGAAGACTCCTATTTCACTGCAGTCAGCTTTACTTTTGCACCTGGTCAATTGATTGAAAGCGCTGATCCCGCCCAGTGGAATACGATCTTATTTCACAACCTGGGACGTATGATGGGTAAAATGCACCAGACCACGAAAGGTTATCATCCAATTCATTTGCATCAAAGACGTCCGGATTGGTACGTGGATGATCTGCTGAAAAACGCCAGACAATACCTGCCGCCAGACCAGATGGAAGCTGCTGATGAAATAGAGGAAATCCTACAACAATTTGCTCAGTTGCCCACCAGCCCAGATGATTATGGTCTCATACACGGTGACGTCAATCCGACTAATTTCCATCTGGATAACGGCCAAATTACCCTGTTTGATTTTGATGACTGTGCTTATAACTGGTTTATCAATGATATAGCCGTAGCCATGCCGTTGTATTCCAGCATATTCAAGGAACCAGTTTGGGAACAACGCTTGCACCAATTTGTTTGCTGGTTCATGCGTGGTTACAGGGAAGAAAACCAATTGGATGATAAATGGTTGCATTTGCTTCCCACCTGTATGCGTCTACAAAATTTGATCACACTGGTAGCCATGCACCAGGCCAATGTGCCTGGCTCGCAATATCATTCTTTTTATGAGTTGGTGTTGAAGACTTATCGCGAAGGTCATCCACTGTTTCATTATGACTTTAGGGAAGCATGCGAACGTCTACAATGATTTCAATATAGCTGGCTGAAATCAACCTGTAGAAAGAAGGAGAATGGATGTCTCAAATCAGTA
>JACZIY010000567.1 GCA_014860845.1 Anaerolineaceae bacterium | reverse complement strand
CAATGATCTCGCCTCCCCGTTCTGATCTTGGAACCATATGTGTATATGGCTGTTCTTTGATGACCAGATTGGCAGTTTTCATATCATCCCAGATTGCTTTTCGGCACGCAAATCGATCCAAACCCAGATAAGGACCGCCGTTTTCATTGATGACTGCATTTTTATCCATTACGCTGATAAATTCTAGTTGATGACGTTTTCCGATTTCATAATCATTGGGATCGTGAGCAGGTGTAATCTTTAAAGAACCAGTGCCAAATTCTTGGTCCACATATTCATCTGCAATCACAGGAATTTCTCTATTGAGTATTGGAACCATTACCTTTTTACCAATATATTTTTGGTAACGTTCATCCTCAGGGTGGACGGCTACAGCGGTATCACCAAGAATGGTTTCTGGACGGGTGGTGGCAACTGGTATAAATTCTTCTGAGTTATCCACCAGCCTGTATTTGAAATAATACAGAAAACCAGGTTCTTCCACATACTCGACTTCTAAATCCGAGACTGCTGTTTTCAAACGTGGAGACCAATTAATCATTCTAGGACCTCGATAAATCAGCCCTTTTTCGTATAAGCGTACAAACGCTTCTCGCACGGCTTTTGTTAAGCCATCATCCAGAGTGAACCGTTCTCTCTCCCAATCACAGGATGCGCCTAGACGGCGGATTTGTTGGGTGATACGGCTGCCATATTTATGTTTCCATGCCCAAATTTCAGCTTCAAATTTCTCACGTCCTAATTCTTCACGTGATGAACCTTTTTCTTCCAGCATTTTTTCAACCATCAATTGAGTGGCGATACCAGCATGGTCAGTACCGGGAACCCACAAGGTTGGTGTTCCCTTCATGCGGTGATAGCGGATCATCAAATCTTCCATCGCTACAAATAAAGCATGTCCTAAATGCAATCCCCCGGTAACATTGGGCGGAGGGATAGAGATCACATATGGTTTTTTTGACGAATCAAATTCAGAACTCTTGGGGTCATTGGAGGGTTTAAAATATCCTTCTTTTTCCCACCACTCATATAATTTTTCTTCTACATTTGAAAATTCATAAGCTTTTGGCAATTCTTTCATAAAATTCTCCTGACTGCAGGTAATAAAAATAAAAAAACACGCTGCCTCTAAGAGGACGAAAGCGTGCTTCTTCCGTGGTACCACCTCAATTCGTCAATTTACTTGACGCACTTGTATTCGCGATAACGGGCGTCTCCGTGCTGTTCTACTTTCAATTCAGATTTCTTCAGCATCGTTCCCTGACGACTTCAGTGGTTGTTACCCGCAGAGGTTTTCAGCCGGTGACCTCATTTTCTGTCGGTTCTTTGCCATCTTACTAC
>JACZIY010000067.1 GCA_014860845.1 Anaerolineaceae bacterium | reverse complement strand
TCACGGCAGGAAGTGCTTCCGCCAGTACCTGAATAGCTGCACGACCAATTTGTTGCACCAGGACTGTGACATAGCGGCCGCCATCGATTTCTGAGACTTTCAAATCCGAAACATCCACCCCTTTTCCACGCGCAAAACCTTCTGCTGCTTTGGTTGGCGTTCCATCCGGGTTAAAAGCACGATCAGCCGGCGGACCTTTGACAACCTGCACAAGATCAGCCTGTCTTAACCCCAGTCCATCCACCGATACGACCAGACGACGGGGTGTACCGAACACCTGAACGTCAGCATGGGCTAGGCGTAATTCTTCCAGCATGGTGGGTATTCGTTCGTTGAGCTGGTTAAGAGCAGATTTGAGGTCGCCTACCGGTAATTCTTCACAGCCAATTTCCAACAGGAAAGCTGCTGTGCCAGAGAGTTGATCTATGTCCACAATGGTGGTATCTGACTGCGCAACCGATTCCTTTATCTCAGAATTATTGGTTTTCCAGGGGAAACCCATCTCTTCGCGTTGTTTGTAATAAGCCTCTGCTACCTTGCGCGAAATTTCACGCATGCGCGAGAACAAAGCCTGTCGTTCTGTGACACCTATTACACCACGCGTATCCAGTACATTAAATGTATGCGAGCATTTTAGCACACTATCGTGGGCAGGTAATACCAACCCATGGTTTAATGCTTCATTGGCTTCAGCTTCATACAGGTCAAACATCTGGCGTAAACGCACAACATCCGCCACTTCAAAGTAATATTTACTGTGCTCCTGTTCCCCTTTCAGATGCACATCCCCATAGGTGCGGTCAGGATTCCATTGAATAACTTTAAAGTTATTCACTTTTTGCAACGCCATGGCGATGCGTTCCAGACCGTAGGTGATTTCCACCGAGACGGGTTCCGTGGGCATGCCACCTGCCTGCTGGAAATAGGTAAACTGGGTGATTTCCTGGCCATCCAACCAGACTTCCCAACCCAGACCCCAGGCACCTAAAGCCGGGGATTCCCAGTTATCTTCCACAAAGCGGATATCATGCTCCGCTGGATTGACACCCAGAGCCTGTAACGATTTAAGGTAAATTTCCTGCGGGTTGCCCGGATCGGGTTTCAGGATTACTTGAAACTGCGTATGCATCTGTAAGCGATTGGGGTTTTCACCATAACGGCCATCATCCGGGCGTACGGATGGTTCCACATAAGCTACATTCCACGGCTCCGGTCCTAATACACGTAAAGAAGTCGCCGGGTTATATGTACCCGCACCTACCTGGGTATAATAAGGCTGCCAGATCAGACAACCCTGGTCATTCCAGAATTGTTGTAATTTCAAGATGATCGATTGAAAATCCAAACTCATTCTTCCTCCAAAACCCGTTGTCAATTAAAAAAATAATAAAACCAGCCAGAAACTATTGCAAAATCGTGTAGCAATTATACCAATCAATCTGCCTGCAACGTATTTTATTGTCGCATCCCTTTTTTAATCCCCATTCCATATTGAATCAAAAATTAATTTTTTTCCACAAACCTGTCCAGTGGAGAGCAGCAGCGGGTGGCGATCGCACGTGCCCTGGCGAGCGGTGCCAGGGTGATCTTAGCCGATGAACCGACCGGAAACCTGGACAAAGCCAATGGAGAAAACGTGATCGAGATACTACAGCAATTGGCTCACCAGCAACGCTACTGTGTAGTGGTGGTCACCCACAACCTGGAAATCGCCGAGAGATCGGACAAAGTCTGGAGCATGTTGGATGGGGTGTTGGTGGAACAGGTCGCTCTACCTGCTTGAATATCAAGAGCAACTTTCAGGATATATAGAAATCTAATAATTAAGATTCTGGTAGGTTCTCCGGATCATTTAGGTCTTTATACCGCCCCATGACATTTTTTTTGCAGCTACTTAATAGAATAACTACCCAGAAGAGATGTAACCTTTATTTCAGGTCAGCAATTTCAAGGACTCTTTGAAGTCGGGTGGTAGCTGGATCATAGCCATAAATAATCTGCCACATCACCTCGATTGCTTCCATTCGTTCTTGAGGTGTTTTTGAATGCTAATACGCTATCTCATCAGTCTCATCTTGAATAGAAGATATTGTTATTTTTGTTTTTATCTAATTTTGGCAATTTCTTATTCTTCATATCTTAATAATATAACACCTCAGTGTTAATAACGAACTATTCACAGTGCAATCCCGTCCCGATCAATAGCATCGCGTAACGAGGTTTTACACTCTTCAGCATCTATCAGGTCAACTTTGAATTCTGCACTTAACCCGGTAATTGCGGCAACAGCGGCATAAAAACGATCGGCAGGTAATCCAAAAACCGCCAGGTCAATGTCATACCATAAGGTGAAGTTTCCGTGGACCGCCAGAGAACCGAACAACACCACTTTCCTGGCGTCGAACTCTTTACGCAACAATGATGCCGCTTGTCGGGCTACCCGCAAAGCTTGTTTACGGCGACTCTCCAGCTGAGAATGGGTAGCAGATTGTCGCTGGAGAATGGCTGTGTTAGGACTGTATGTCTTCCATTCTTCTGGCGGTAAATCCAGGGCTATCCGGTGGATCATATCTTTCATATTTATATTAATGCAAACTATATGTCTGAAAGGCATCCACCTCTTGTAAATGACCACTATTTCATTTTGTACCAAAAATTGAATTTTGTTTTACTGGACAAATTACCGCAAGACCAGAATTGTGTTTCACCTGAAGCCAATGGTGCGTTGCACTTAGGGATTAACAACCTCCATCCATCCCGATAGAAGAGATTGATTATCTCAAGACCAGAAGTGCGCTGCACCTTTCCCTAATCCAGCTCTATTGTTTATAAGGTGCAATGCACTTTTGGATTCTGGATTCTCGATCGTAATATCTCGATTGGTGTAGATTTTTTATCTCCAAGTGTACCCTATAGGGCATCTTCGACAATGCACCGGGGGTTATCCTGTAAATCCTGAACAGGACGCTTTGAACCAGTTATCTTCAACTGGAAAAAGTTCGATGCGAATTTTATACTTAAAATCCTGTAAATCCCAGTTCAGATTTTTGCTGCAGTAGTGGTGCACATCCACCATCCCCTGTCTTCCGTTTCCGGTCCCATCGAAGGTGCAATGCACTTTTGGATTCTGGATTC
This sequence comes from Anaerolineaceae bacterium, assembly GCA_014860845.1. The sequence goes on along the minus strand of JACZIY010000067.1, from coordinate 3,641 downwards.
CCGATCGTAAATTTCCGATTGATGTAGACTCTTTATCCCTAAGTGCAATGCACCGCGCCGTCTTCAATCTCCTGTTCGCACTGAAGACGCATCGCACTTTTGACTTTATAATCAATCATCCAGTATTCAGACCAATCAATCAGCTGTCCTTACGAATTTGCTGCAGGAAAACCTGAGAATTAATCGCCCGTTCTAAAAGATACGTCAGGTACCATTGCATGATCTTTTCCACTTCCTGCATCACACCTTCCCCCCGGTGTGGCTGCCAGCGCTTCCTTATAAGTGCTGCGTTGAAAATGGCGTAGATATTTCAGGGATGCCATGCTGATTTTTCGCACGTCCTCATATTTATGTGCGCAACGTGGACAGATCACCCCACCCACCAGTGCGGAAAAATATTGATCTTCGGCCTTGATTTCTTCCTGACAGCCAATGCATTGAAACAACTGCGGCCGATATCCCAAAATATCCAGCAAACGCATCTCATAATATCGCAGTACTACAAAAACCGGGTCGGTAGTACATAAACGCTCCAGGGTTTCCACTGCCAATCGATACAAGGGTGGGTTGGTCCCATCTTCGTAAGTGAATTTATCCAGCAATTCAATCACATAGGAAGCAATGCCCATCAGCTGCAGATCATCCCGGATGGGTAAAAACGCATTGATTGTTTCAGCCTGCGTGACAATCCATAGATCCCGACCCTGAGCCAGTTGCAGGGTGGAACGCATGAAGGGTTCCAGATGCCCGGCTTTGCGGGACGTGGTCTTGCGTGCCCCTTTGGCAACGATCCTTAATTTTCCATGCTCACGCGTAAAAATGGTTAACAGTCGATCAGCTTCACCCCAACGCTGGTGGCGCAAAATCAATGCATCCACCCGGCGACTGCGTTCACGCGATGTCATATTTTTCCTTTATAGAGACGGTAAATCTTTAGGTGTAAATGCGCCCGGAAGCAAGCCGGATACGGTTGTTTCCTGGCTGATCTTCCCCTCACCATCAGCGATTAAAACAATCGTCTCCAGGCCAAATTCTGCCATCACCTGCCGGCATCCACCACACGGGCTACCAGCATTATCGGTCACTACCGCGATGGCGACAAAATCCCGTTCTCCTTCAGAGACAGCTTTAAAAATTGCCACACGCTCCGCACACATCGTGGTTGGGAAAGCGGCACTCTCCACATTGATACCATCATAGATTTTTCCAGAAGTAGTTAAGATCGCTGCACCAACCGGATAATGAGAATAAGGAACATACGCCCAGTGTCGGACAGCTATTGCTGCCTGAATTAAAGTTTCTTTTTGTTCCTCATTAATCTGCATTGCTTTGCTCCGTTTCTGAGATGTGACCTACCCGTTTTGCCAGCACCTTTCGGATTCTTCTGCCACTGACCTGAGAGACGGTTAACAGCCAGCCATCCACTTTGATCTGCTCACCACCTACTGGCACACGGCCAATCTGGCCATAAATATATCCACCCAGGGTATCAGCCATATCTTCCGTCAGATCAACACCCAGAATATCATAGACATCATCCAGATCGATACGTCCGGAGAAGACGACCTCATCCTCCGACATTTGTTGAAATTCAAGTTCTTCGGCCTGGTCATACTCATCGCGGATTTCACCTACGATTTCCTCGACTATATCTTCCAATGTCACCAGACCCGCCGTTCCGCCATATTCATCCACCACAATCGCCATATGAACGCCCTGCGCCTGCATTTCGCGCAGCAATTCATCCACATTCTTGGATTCGGGAATGAAATAGGCTTTTCGTAAAAAAGGACGAACCTCCGTTTTTTCCTTTTCAGTCAAATCCGTGCGTAACAAATCTTTGGCATACAGCAGACCGATAATATCATCGATGGTCTCTTCATAAACGGGCACACGTGAATGCCCCGATTTAGTAAACGCATCGATCGCTTCCTGAACAGTCGCACTCACTTCCAATCCAGTGATATCAATGCGTGGGACCATAATTTCCCGGCAGAGTGTTTCACCAAACTGAAAGATCGAATAGATCATCTCGCGTTCATCTTTTTCCAATCCACTTTCACCCTGATCTGTATTCACCCAGGTGCGGATTTCTTCTTCTGTCACAGGACCCAGACGTTGTTGCAAATTCTCAGAAGAACCCAATAGCGCCATCATTAAAGCTGCAACGGGCGAGAACACAAATCGCATCACATCGCCCAGCCAGGCAATCCGAATCGCCCATTTTTCTGGAGCGTGCAGCACCAAACCTTCCAGGGCAAATTCTACCAACAAAAGGAGAAATGCAGCCAGAATTACCATCCCAAAAACGAACCAGATTGCCATTTGTGGGAATAAGCTGATGAAAATAAAGTAGATAAAAGCACTGATGATAAAGTGCATCAAGATCATACTGATTCGTAAGGAAACTCGTAATCGTTTCTTTTCCAGCACGGATAATGCCAATTCGACCCCCTTCGGGTCCATCTCGCGCATGCCAATCAATTGCATCGGACGGCTATTGAGTAGACTGGATCTCACGATAGAAAATAATAGATCCAATCCCAGTATAACAAAAAACAATATCCACAAATAATTATTCACTTGTTTTTGACTTCCTTATCGGTCTTGCAGGTACTCCTACGACTACTTCTCCAGCGGCTACATCGTGTATCACCACGGCGCCAGCGCCTGTTTTGGCATCTGCTGCGATCGTGAGCGGCGCTACCAGCATTGTATCACTCCCAATAAACACCCGATCACCAATGATTGTCGGGTGCTTCTTTTCGCCATCATAATTACAGGTGATTGTTCCGGCACCAATATTCACATCTTTGCCAATAGTCGCATTTCCAATGTATGAAAAATGTCCCATTTTCGTCCCGGCACCCAGGTAAGAATCCTTGACCTCACCAAAATTGCCCATATGCACGCCGGGACCCAGATGCGCACCTTTGCGCAAACGGGCAAAAGGCCCCATATCAACGCTATCTTCCACAATCGCTTTCTCCATCACTACTGCCAGAATTACACAGCGGTTGCCTACCTGGCAATCGGTGATGATCGTATTGGGACCAATCACGCAGTTCTCGCCAATAACCGTATCGCCACGTAGAAACGTGTTTGGTTGCAGGATGGTATCCATACCGATCTTCACGCTAGCTTCCACATACGTGCTGGCAGGGTCAATTACAGTCACGCCTGCCAGCATCAATTTTTCCAATATTCGTTGGCGCATCACGGTTTCTGCTTCCGCAAGATGCACACGGGTATTAATCCCCAAAGCTTCCTGATTGTCGGTAACAGTCAACGCGTCCACCCGTAAACCATCCTGAACGGCAATACCTACCACATCCGTCAGGTAATATTCACCTTTAGGGGAGAGGGGTAAGCGTTGTAACGCCTGCCAAAGCCATTTTGCATCAAAACAGTACGCGCCGACATTCAATTCCTGGATGGATAATTGTTCCGGAGTACATTGGACTTCTTCCACAATGGCAACGACCGATCCATCCACCCCCCGCATGATGCGGCCAAATCCCCTGGGATCTTCGGAGACCATAGTGACCATTGATAAAGGTCCGCTGTTTTTTGCCTGTGTTTGTACCAGTTTTTGAAGCGTTTCTTCTGTCAATAATGGCATATCTCCATAGGTCACCAAA
>JACZIY010000566.1 GCA_014860845.1 Anaerolineaceae bacterium | reverse complement strand
ACACCCATCAAAAACATTTCCAGCGCAAGTGTGTCACAACCGCACAGAATTTCGATCTTATCCCCTGCCAGCAAGTTAATATCCATTACACGCTGCATTATACCGGTGCTCTCTTTCAACGCAACTATGTTATCAAACTCTGACAGCCTGGCAATTGTTGCAGGTAAAATATCAGAACCAGAAGTACCTGGATTATTGTAAACAATAATTGGTAAATCTACATTTTCCGCAATTGTTGAAAAATGATAATACAACTCTTCCTGGTTGAGATGACCATAATAAGACGGAACAACCATCACGCCATCGACGCCCATTTCCTTGTAACAATTTGCATAATCGATTACTTCCCCAGTGGCACATGCCGCGGAACCGGCAATAACTGGAAGTTGGTTTTTGACCTCATCAACAGTGATTGCTACAACCTGTTTGCGCTCCTGTTCTGTTAGGAAAGCGAATTCACCAGTACTGCCACATGGTATGATGCCATGCACCTTACAGTCATCGATCAACCAACGAATGTGCCTACGTATTGAGCCTTCATCCACCTGCCCCTTTTCATCAAATGCTGTACAAATTACTGCATATACTCCCTTGTACTTTTTCTCCATTTTTACTCTCCTTATATCTGAAAATTTTATAGTTATTGTTGATTAAAACGTGATAAATTTAATTCATCAATTGGAATCTCTGGGGTTTGACCAGTGATCATTTGACAGATCAATTTTCCAGTAATTGGACCTTCAGTTATGCCAATGCCCTCATGACCGGTCGCTACAAAAATCCCATCAATCTGGTCAACTCGTGAAATAATGGGTATTAGATCCGGTGTATAAGGTCGAAATCCAGCCCAAGTGCGAATAGAGGAAATATTTGCAAGAACAGGAAAGAATCGCAAGCATCGTTTGAGCATCAGTGCAACGACAATTGGATCGACGTTGTGGTCGAAACCAATAAACTGGCGGCTACTACCTAACACCAAGTTGCCATTTTTTGCTTGTTGAACATTGGCAGCAACTGCCACACTGGATGTAGCTCCACCTTTAACAGAATCCATATAGCTTGCTGCAAGAATCACTTTACACTTCATCAAATCATCCGGGACTGGCACTGTCACAACCAGAGTGCCTTTACGTGGTTTAACCGGAATCATTAAACCAGCCATTCGTCCAATCTCACTAGACCATGCTCCTGCGGAAATCACTACTGTATTTGTTGGTATTCGACCTTTCGTTGTTAGGACAGCGGAAACTTTTTTATTATTATCTGACATCTCAAAGCCAGTGACTTCATTAAATGAGTCGATTGTAGCGCCCAAAGCCCTCGCTGCACTCGTGAGAGCTAAGGTAGCATATAAAGGATTGACCTGAGCGTCATCAGGGAAGTAGGCACCCCCAGCTACATCCGGGGCTATATTGGGTTCCATTTTGACCAGGTCTTCTCCATTTAATAATTCCGACCTAACATTAAGAGTTTGTAAATGCTGCAGCGTTTTTGCAAACCCTGCCATACTTTCTGGCTTTTCAACAATTGCAATACTCCCAGTAAGTCGGAAGTTGATGTCTGTCAATAATTGCTCTTGAAGCTCCGCGTATAATTCTTTGCTACGTCTGGCTAGTTTCAAATGAATTTCTGGTTCTTCCCAGGTAACTATGTGCATCATGCCTGCTTTTGATGCACCTGAACCAACCGAGCCTTTATCAATTAGATGCACCTTTAGTCCAGATTGAGCGAGATAATATGCACAAGAACAACCAACTATTCCTGCACCGATCACAACAACATCAGGATTCATTTTGTATCCTCCTCAACCAGTGAGGCTAACACGCCTATAGAAATCGGCCGAACTGGTGGGCGGGATGTGAACGGTGGAATGTTCGAAATAGGCTTACCAGTCGCCTCAGAAATTATTTTCTGAACATTCCGGCAACATGTTTTAGATTGGCATAAACCCATTCCAGTTCGGGTTCGCCGCTTTATTTCCTCAACTGTTTGATCACCTTCGTTTATCGCGGTGAGAATGTCGCCGCGGGTTACTTCTTCACATCGGCAGATAATTAAATCCCAATCTTCAGGAATTATCTCGCATCCACATGCCACTTTTTCAATTAGGTTCTCATCCATTATTTGTTCCTTGGTTTTAAACTACGGACTACCATGACAAATTCTTTAGGGACAATCAGAGTGATCACAGGTGTGTGGTCAAATTTCTTTGGATTTAGAACACGCCGAACTTCACCAAGACAAACGGCTTGTCCAGCTCGATTTAATCCATCCACAAATTCCCCTATCTTCGGCAACGGTAGATATTCGTAGGGCATCTGGATCGAACATTCATTCTCTGAAAAGGTGGCATCAATGACAAAGATCGCTTGGCCTGGACAAATCGAAATACAAAGGCCACAACCGCTACACTTATCCTCATCAAGGACAGGTAGATTGGTAATCGATCCTTCAATATGGAGAGCACCCTTATTGCATGCATCCACACAGGGATTGCATGGAATTTCCTGGGCACATTCGACTACAACGACTGGTCCAATTGCCAGACGCTCTTTCGAAGGTACTCCTGGTAACAAATCTACTTCTTCCTGGCTCAAATACCCATCGGTTAGTAACGCCATTGGCCACCTCCGTACATTAAATTTTCTACTGCTTCCTTCCTTCCTTCACCAAATGGGCCGGCTCGTAATTCATTTAAGCGCTGCCAGATTGATTCTTTCTTGGCTTTCGCCTCCAGTGCTTCAATTTTCCCGAGTGATTCAGCAATTGCAACTCCAGCCAATCTTCCTTCTTCAATCGCTGTTGAGGCCTCTTCTACGCCCGCTACATCTCC
>JACZIY010000565.1 GCA_014860845.1 Anaerolineaceae bacterium | reverse complement strand
GCTAACACTCCGAGTAGCTGCAGGCGTAGCATTTGCGGCAGCCTTCTTCGTTGACGAAGGCTGCTTCACCGCACTCGGGGCAGAGATCGCCGATTTGCATCATGTGCTGTGTCGCCGGTACTTCCACCCAGGGTTTATCGCCATTTTTTGGTTTTTCGGTTTTGGACATACTGGCAAGGCGTTCTTCACGCCCCTGAATATAATCGGTCATGATTTGCGCCAGGCCATCGGGCAGGGAGCGTACGCGGTTGGGGCCGAAGCCGAGCGGTCGTCCACCACCGATGCCGTTCATCTGACTGATGACGTCACGCAGGCGTTTGCTGGGTTCCACAGGGGAGATCAGGCGCAGGATATAGGAAACCAGACGGGCAATGGCTTCAGAGACAGCAGCGGTATCCGAGCCGGCTTTGGCGGAATTGATAAAGACCTCAAAGGGCTGGTAATCACCATTTTCATTGATTGTCACAAAAGCTTTGCCGAGTGGTGTGCCAATCTGATAGGTGAAACCATTCAAAAAACGTGGACGTGGTTTCTTGCTCTCTGACCATAAAATCGATTGTTCAGTTGTGGCGGGCACAGGGGCTGGCGCAGGGGTGATATCCTTTTCCTTCTCTTTGGCGGTGGCATGTGTCTCGAGCACAACGGTCTCGCGTGAACCGGTGACATAGACAGTGATACCCTTGCAGCCCAGTTCCCAGGCAAGCTGATAAGCGGTGGCTACATCTTCTTCAGTGGCATCGGGCGGAAAATTGATGGTCTTGGAGAGGGAGTTATCTACATAGACCTGCAAGGCTGCCTGCATACGCACATGCTCTTCGGCACTAATATCGGAGGAGACCACGAAGGCATTACGCACAAAGGTGGGGATGTCATCCAGCGATTGGCAACTGCCCTTCTGCATGACCTGCTCGAAGACCTCCTGGCGTTTTTCCTCGTTCATCCCCAGTCGCTCGAGCGCTTTTTCGAAAGCCGGGCTGGCGTAGGTCAGTTTGAGGTCACTTCCGTTGTCATTGACATGGCGGATGTAGGCCAGGGCAAACACAGGTTCACAACCGTAGCCTTCACAGCCAGCAACGGTGGAGATGGTACCGGTGGGAGCAACGGTGGTCTGGGCGGCATTGCGAATACCGTACATGCTAATCTGCTCGACAATCGCATCCCAATCCAGATCAGGGCGCCCATAATCATTGTGGAAGTCCAGAATGCTGACAGGGGGTTGCCAGGTGATGTTTTCAGGGTCGTAAATCGAGCCGGTGATCGCCGGGAATGATCCGCGTGATTTGGCCAATTCAATGCTGGTCTGCATAGCATGGTAACGCACGAACTCCATCACCTGGGCACCGAAATCCTGCCCCTCAGGGGAACCATAGCGAATCCCGGCGTAGTACATCATGTCCGCCAGCCCCATGATGCCCAGTCCGATGCGACGGGCGCGCAGAGCGGCTTCGCGCAACTGTGGGACAGCCGGCACGTAGGCATTGGCCTCGACCACGTCATCCAGGAAGATGGTGGAGAGTTCCACGTCCTGGCGAAGTTGTTCCCAATCGATAGCGCCATCCTCGTTGATATGGCGTGAGAGGTTGATGGATCCCAGACAGCAGTTTTCGTAGGGTCCCAGCCATTGCTCACCGCAGGGGTTGGTGGCTTCCAACTCATATAATTGTGGTACGGGATTGGAACGATTGGCAGCGTCCAGGAAGAGCATGCCCGGTTCACCATTGTGGTGTGCCTGTTTCACAATTTTTGAGAACAGATCACGTGCTCTGACAGTACGGTGCGTGAGGATGGGATAGCCACCGGCTTCGATCTGATCGATAGTGCCTTTGAAATGCTTGTGGTCGGGATGGCTGATATCGGGGAAGCGCAGATCCCAGTCGTCGTCGTTTTCTACCGCGCGCATGAAGTCGTCAGTGATGCCGACGGAGATATTGAAGTTGGTGATGGCATTTTCGTTCGTCTTACAGGCGATGAAATCTTCGATATCCGGGTGATCAACTCGCAGAACTGCCATATTAGCCCCGCGACGGGTACCTCCCTGGGCAACTTCACCAAAAGCATGGTCGTAGACGCGCAAGAAGCCAACAGGTCCGGTTGCATTGCCTGCAGAGGATTTGACGAGGGAGTTTTTGGGGCGTAAACGAGAGAAACCAAAGCCATTCCCACCGCCGGTCTGCTGAATGAGGGCTGCATCACGCAGGGTCTGGAAGATGCCAGCGGAGGATCGTCCCATATCATCATCGATCGGCAACACAAAACAGGCTGCTAATTGTCCTAGAGGTGTTCCGGCACCGGTAAAAGTAGGGGAATTGGGGAAGAAGCGTTTGTCAATCAGCATCTTATAAAATTCTTTAGCGCGTTCGATGGGATCGCCGTCCCAATTTTCTTCCACTTTGGCAACATGATAGGCAACCCGCCAGAACATTTCTTCAATGCTTTCAACAGGTTCACCATAATGGCCGCGTCGGAGGTAACGCTTGACCAGAATTTGCCTTGAGTTTTCTGAAAGTTCAATCTTAGGCAGTCCAACCGGGAGTGGGGGAGTTGGCATTAAACCGGAACTACTGACCTTTTGATTAGAATTTGATACTACAGTCATTATCTACCTCCAATAAATTATGATTCTAACAATCGATCGATTTCTTTTCTGATGGCATTCAGGTCATCCAGACGCAGGTAAACGATGGCATAACGGATGTATGCGATCAGATCGAGCTCTTTTAATCCATTGATGGCCATATCACCCACAACTCGTGAAGAGACTTCTGCGCGTCCAATTTTTTGTAAAGCGTTTTCAATTTCGGTTACCAATGTGTCAATTTCTGCTGCGGTAACCGGGCGTTTGACACAGGCAATGCGGACGCCGCGATGCAATTTCTCGCGGTCGAATTCCTCACGGGTGCCATCTCTTTTGATGATGAGTGGGGTTGCCAGAATCGGTCGTTCATAGGTGCTAAAGCGTTGATGGCAGCTTTCGCATTCTCGTCGCCGTCGTACGCCACCTCTAGAATCATGAGTTGTGTCGATCACTCTGGATTTATCACTATTGCAATATGGACAGTTCAAGAATCCTCCCTAATGAGGGCTGTATTAAAAATGCATAAAGAAAAAAATAAATCCTAATGACAATAAAACCCCTATATATGGGGGTAATAAAACAAATATGCTTACATCTACGGGTTTGATTGTAGCACAAGAGAATTAAGGCTGCAAGCCATTTAAGAAACGTTTTACTTAAAATTTTAATCACCATAGAAATTATTTTCTAATGTAATTATTGTAAGAATTTTTTATTAATTGCCCCACATATCCGGTGTATATTTGGGGGTATCAGGCACAGGGCTGTAAAATATTCCCATAAATTGGTATTCATGATCCCAAGCGAATTAATGGTATCCAGTCCAATGTTAAAAAATCCGGGAGATGAAATGGCTTTCTGGGAGGGAAAACATCACCAAAAATAAAAAACACCGTGCGCGTTCCGGTGTTTTTTGTTGCGTTTCAAAAAATTGTGGGGAGTTATTTGAGACGCTTTTTGTGTGGAGTAAGTGGAAGGACCAATGGATCAAATTTTGAACGATGTAGTGGAGCGAATTCCTGCGACACAGCCCCCTTCGTTAATTCTTACGGCATTGAAGGCAAAAACTGTAAGAATCTGGGAGGATTTTTCCGCTTAGCGTTGTGAGCGATTGCGTAAGAAAGCGGGAATATCGAGGTCGTCCGTATTGATCATACTAGATTGGAATTCAGTGGGCGCCGCTGCAACTCTTTCCTGTCGATGAGGTGAGTTTGAGGAATGAGGTTTGACTTCATCACTCTTGCTCACCGGTTTCGCATCAAAAGCCGAGTTCTGGCGAACACCTGCGCGGTCAAAACCTGTGGCTATGACCGTTATGCGTACTTCATCGCCCATGTTTTCATCGATGACAGCACCAAAGATGAGATTTACATCCGGGTGAGCGGTTTCTTTAATGATGGCAGCAGCCTGATTGACCTCAAAGAGTGTCAGTTCGGGACCACCGGTGACATTGAAGAGAATACCGCGGGCTCCATCAATTGTGATGTCAAGCAGCTGACTGGAGATGGCTGCTTCTGCAGCAATTCTGGCTCGATCTTCACCTGAGGCTCGACCGACCGCCATCAATGCTGCTCCACCTTCACTCATGATCGCACGAACATCAGCAAAATCAAGATTAATCATTCCTGGAACTGTAATTAATTCAGAAATACCTTGAATGCCTTGATGTAAGACATCGTCTGCGATTCGAAATGCATCTTGCAAACTTGCTCGTTTATCAACGATCTGCAATAAGCGGTCATTCGGAATGACGATCAAGGTGTCTGCATGTTCTTTCAAGCGGGTAATACCGCCTTCGGCTGATTTTGTTCGTCGAGCACCTTCAAATGTGAATGGTCGTGTAACAACGCCAATGGTCAAAGCGCCAACTTCTTTGGCAATTTGAGCCACGATTGCTGCAGCACCTGTACCGGTACCACCACCTAAGCCGGCGGTGACGAAGACCATGTCTGATCCGCGCAATACTTCGTACAGATCTTCTGCAGATTCTTCAGCAGCTTTCTGACCAATTTCTGGATTACCACCCGAACCTAAACCCCGGGTAGTTTTATCACCAATGCGCACCCTTGTTTCTGCTTTAGAAAGCAGTAACGCCTGTGCATCGGTATTGACGGCAATAAACTCAACTCCTGACATGCCTTCCAGGATCATGCGGTTTACTGCATTGCAGCCACCGCCGCCAACACCAATAACTTTTATTCTTGCAAATGATTCTGATTGAAATTCCATTATCCTTCCTCCCGAAAACAGTTTGCGGTCATGGTCAGATGATCTAGAAATTATGGGGAAATCTTTTTAAGGAATTCCACAATCTTTCCTAACCAATCCGGACCACTTCCTTTCGATACAAATCGACCACCACCACGCGCAGGCATTGCCGATTCGTTCATCGCCAGAGCAAAATAGAGTAACCCGACACTGGTGGCATATGCCGGTGAATTTAATTGATCCACCAACCCCACCAGGTTTTCAGGTCTAGCCAGACGAACTGGCAAACCTAACACCTTACTAGCCAGCGGACGGATTCCCGGCAAAAGACTGCTTCCGCCAGTTAATACCATACCAGCTGGTAATAAACCATCATATCCAGAGCGTTTGATCTCCAGTAAGATCAGTTCAAAGATTTCTTCGGCACGAGCTTCAATGATATGCGATAAATCGCGTCTGGGAATTTGTGTTGCCTGGTCGTCCCCAAAGCTGCGAACGCGGAAGGATTCGTCTTCCCCGACTTCGGCTTTAATGGCATGACCATATTGTTTCTTAACTTTCTCGGCTTCATCCATAGGTAAACGCAGTCCATGGGCAATATCGGAGGTGATGTGGTTACCACCCACCGCCAAAACCATGGTGTGCCAGACATCGCCGTCGATGTAAATGGCTAAATCGGTGGTGCCGCCGCCAATATCACAAACTATGACACCCATATTGCGTTCGGTTTCGGAGAGCACTACTTCGGCTGATGCCAGCGGATTGAGGATGAATTGACTCACCTGTATCCCAGCACCTTCAACCGCCTGGCGGATATTTTCCACAGTCGACTCAGCAGCGGTGATGATATGCGCTTCCACTTCCAGGCGATAGCCATGCATCCCG
>JACZIY010000564.1 GCA_014860845.1 Anaerolineaceae bacterium | reverse complement strand
CTATAAAGGCTTTGCTCTGTCAAATATTTCGCGATAAAAATTATTCGTCGTCAATAATTCGACGTCAATAAATCGTCACCATTCTAAGTTGTATAAATGATTATTTCTTATGATTAAGAATTAATACCGTCATATAAATATTACAAATTCTAAACTTAAAATCCCAATTCCTTCTTCTTCAGCGACACAAATCTTCCCTCTCCCCGTCCAATCACAATATGATCCAGCACTTCAATGTCCAGCAGTTTTCCTGCCTGTACTGCTGCTCTGGTCAAATTGATATCTTCCGGGCTTGGGGAAGGATCACCGCTGGGGTGATTGTGGATCAATATGATTGCTGCAGCATTCAATCGGATGGCTTCTTTGAACAACTCTCCGATACGCACCGTCGAAGAATTTAATGAACCTGTGTAGAGATTGACCATTTTTTGGAATCGATTACGAGTATCCAACAGTATCACGCGCAATTGTTCCTGATCCAGAATTGCCATCTCGTATTGCACAAATTGAGCGACCTCCTCCGGGCTATGGAAAGAGACGCTCTGATCTTCTAATACTCTTTGTTTTGCTAGGCGATTGCCAATTTCGATGGCTGCTTTTATTTGGGCTGCTTTCGCCTGACCCAAACCATGCTCCTGACAGACTTCTTCATAGCTAGCCCGATGTAATCCGCTCAGCCCTCCAAAATTCTTCAACAAGCGTTGCCCCACCATGACGGCGCTTTCCCCCTGAACACCTACCCGCAGTATGATAGCCAACAGTTCAGCTTCACTCAAGGCAGCGGGACCATATTCAGCCAGTCTTTCACGTGGTCTTTCATTCTGGTCAAGATCCTGGATCCGGTAAATGCGATTGTTCATGGATAACCTCTTTGTTCGTTTGATTTGTCGGACTGAATTAATGTACCGAAAAAATAAAATAAAATCAAGCGCCACGACCTGCGAAAAATCGCATCCATGCTATAATTTCAGGATGGAGAATTTATGAATTTCGATTTATCCTCTATGAATAGTTATGTCTTAATAGCGACTGCTTTTGCAGCTGCATTTATTGCCACTTTATGGGTGAGTCTGATCATCTGGACGATACGAGACGTTAGAAGACGTTCAAAAGATCCAATGGCTCGCATATTGGCTGTTCTCATCGTTTCCCTCTTATTCTTACCTGGAATGCTGATTTACGCCATTCTCAGACCCGCTAGAACGCTTGATGAAGAATTCCAGCAATCCCTGGAAGAAGAAGCTTTATTGCAAACGATTGAAGACATCCCTTTGTGCCCGGGTTGTTCCAGAAAAGTGCAGCATGATTGGATCGTTTGTCCCAATTGCCAGACGAAATTAAAGAAAAAATGCCATCATTGTAAAGCCCTGATGGAATTACCCTGGAATATCTGCCCTTATTGTGGCACGACTGTCCCAGGCATGCGAAAAGAAACGATACCCCTGGAGGATATGCTTCCTCCCATTACCCCTACTCTGTTCGATGACCTGGAAGGTCAAGAGCAATCCACTGAGGTTTCATAATAGTGATCAATATTTTAAAGCCAATCGAACCTGTTGATTATTTAGTCATTGGACACATCACACAGGATGTTGTTCCTGATGGATTTGTACCAGGCGGGACTGCTTCATATTCTTCCTTAACCGCGCATGCTTTTGGATTGAGCGTTGGGATCTTAACTTCCTATGCCCAGGATGTCATTTTGCCTGATTTGAGGGATATTCAGGTTGTCAGTACGATCAGTGAGAATTCAACCGTTTTTGAGAACAAGTACACAAAAGAAGGCAGACATCAACGCATCTTGAGCCGGGCTGAAATTTTGCATCCCAACCAGATTCCACAAACCTGGGCTTCTCCAAAAATCGTACACCTGGGACCCATTGCAGATGAAGTGGATCCTTCATTTCTGAAAGCCTTCCCAAATTCATTTGTAGGTGCCACCCCACAGGGCTGGTATCGCTCCTGGGACGCAGATGGAAAAGTTAGTTTTAAAAATTATATTGAAGCTAAACACTATCTGCAGTATGCAGATGCCGTTGTACTCAGCATCGAAGATCTTCAATTCGATGAAGGGATCATAGCAGATCTGGTGTATGGGATTCGTGTCCTGGTGATCACGGAAGGATCGTGTGGTGCCAGAGTGTATTGGAATGGTGATGTACGCAATTTTCGGGCTCCAGAAAAAGTTGAAGCGGATGCAACCGGAGCGGGTGATATTTTCGCTACTTCTTTCTTTATTCGCTTAGCGCAGACAAAAGATCCCTGGACATCAGCCCGATTTGCCACATATATTGCTGCAAATTCTGTAACTCGTAAAGCGATGGAAGGCCCCCCAACAGATGCAGAAATTCAAGAAAATTTAATCGAGATTATTTAAACAATCAGGATAATATGGCAAAAATATTCTCATTAGTCAATCAAAAAGGCGGAGTTGGCAAAACAACCACAGCCATCAATCTGGGGGCATACCTTGGATATTTTGGGCAAAGAGTGTTATTGGTTGATTTAGATCCACAGGCGAATGCTACTTCATCTCTTGGGATCGAGAAACACACCGTCAAACATGGCACCTATGAAGTTTTGATTGGAGCGCAACCAATCGCCCCTAACATTTTGCACAATCCTCGTTTAAAAATTTCTTTGTTACCTTCTTCTCCATCATTGGCTGGGGCAGAGATCGAATTGATTGATCTGGACGATCGTGAGTATTTATTAAAGCGGGCATTATTAAATGTTACAGATCGTTACGATTATATACTGATCGATTGTCCCCCATCATTATCATTATTGACGGTGAATGGATTGATTGCAGCTGAATCAGGGGTTATTATTCCGGTGCAATGTGAATATCTTGCATTAGAAGGTTTAGGTCAACTAACACAAACGATCCGAAAAGTTCAGGAATCATTATTTCCAGCCTTACAAATTAGAGGTGTCGTTTTGACGATGTACGATGGTCGGACACGTTTAGCGCTGGATGTTGTCAGTGAGGTGCAACGCCATTTTTCTGAAAAGGTTTACCAGACGATTATTCCCCGCAGTGTTCGACTGGCAGAAGCGCCTTCTTATGGCACACCCATATCGGCATTTGCTCCTGAATCATCAGCTGCAAAAGCATATGCTGCTTTAGCAAAAGAGATCCTGGCGCAAGACGGTATATTAATTCCAATAATCGAGGATTGAGGTTCTAAAATGGCAAAAAAACCAGGGTTAGGTAGAGGATTAGATGCATTAATACCAGGTTCTGGACCCACGAATACAGAAGAAGAACATCAGGCTTCTGAATTACCGATCGATAAAATTCTCCCTAATCCACATCAACCCCGCACCATCATGGATGATGAAGAACTTCAAGAATTGGCTCAATCCATCCGAGAACATGGCATTATACAACCGCTGCTGGTCATTCCCAAAAATGATCGGGAAGAATATGTATTAATTGCCGGGGAACGCCGCTTGCGAGCAGCCAAATTGGCTGGTTTAAAAAATGTCCCGGTCATTTTCAGACAGGCCAGTGACCAGGAACACCTTGAATTGGCATTGATTGAAAATGTCCAGAGAGCGAATTTATCCCCGCTTGAAACTGCAGATGCTTTTCAACAACTAATCAGTGAATTTAATTTATCCCATGAGGAAATTGCGAAACGGGTTGGAAAAAGCAGAGTCTCCGTTACAAACACACTTCGATTATTAAAGTTACCAGAAAAAGTAAAACTTGCTTTGGCAAAAAATAATATCTCTGAAGGACATGCCAGGGCAATTTTAGCCTTAGCGACACCCCAAGCTCAATCTGCGGTTTTGGACATCGTGATTAAAAATAATTACTCCGTTCGACAAACCGAAGAATTGGTTAAAAAATATAGCGGTGATCGGGAAACGAAATCTCCCCTTAAAGTCAAAGATCCTGAAATCAAAGCATTGGAAGAACGCTTTCAAGACAAATTGGGTTTGCGTGTAAATTTGGACCATCGGGGGGATAAAGGTAAAATCATCATTCATTATTATTCAAATGAGGAACTGAACTCGTTAATAGACCGTTTTATTGAGGATTAATCTTTTATGTTAATTCTCCAGAATGCACGAATTCTAGGGTCCAATAAACTATCCGGCATGTCTGAAGCCCTGGCAATTCGCGCTGGGATCATTGTGGCTGTTGGCAGTAATACAGATGTTTTATCTTTGGCAGATCGAAATTCAGAAATCCTTGACATGCATGGAAAAACAATTCTGCCTGGTCTGACTGATTCTCACATTCACCTGCAACACCTGGGAAGAAGTCTCACCATGGTGAATTGTGAAACTGACCAAATCCAGGATTGTTTTGATCGCTTGAAAGCTAGAGAAAAGACAACTGTTGTTGGAGATTGGATTCTCGGCCATGGTTGGAATCAGAATCAATGGGCAGGTGGATTTAACGATTTAGCATTACTGCATCAGGTCTCCGAAGACCACCCTATCTTTATATCAGCCAAGTCTTTACACGCTGCCTGGGCAAATAAACGAGCACTTGAAATTGCAGGGATCACGCGTGAAGCGACAGACCCACAGGATGGCATCATCGGAAGAAATGCTGAAGGTTTTCCAAACGGTTTACTATTTGAAAACGCTATGGCGTTGATGAATGAATTCATTCCTGCTCATTCGGGTCAAACACTCGTAGATAATCTACACGCAACACAGACAGAATTATGGAAAACAGGCATCACCGCTGTTCATGATTTTGATGGTGCTGAATGTTTCTCAGCTTTGCAACAATTAGATCGTCAGAAAAAATTAATGCTGAGAATAGTAAAAAGTCTGCCTTTACAGAATTTAGAAGCCGCTGTACAAACCGGACTTCGAACAGGATTTGGATCTGATTTCCTGCGTATTGGTTCGGTTAAGCTGTTTGCTGATGGTGCGCTGGGTCCGCAAACGGCAGCAATGTTGGATCCGTATGAAACGAATCGCGATAATAATGGAATATTAATGCTCTCAAAGGAAGAAATCATCCGATTCGGGAAAATTGCTACCCAAAATGGTCTCTCCCTTGCGATTCATGCGATCGGTGATAGAGCGAACCAGGAAGTCATAGACGCTTATTCAGAAATCAGGCAATATGAACAGGATCATCATTTACCAGGTTTGCACCACAGAATAGAACATGTTCAGGTTCTTGCTGAAGTAGATCTACATCGATTAGCGAAATACAATATTACTGCATCTATGCAACCAATTCATTTGGTATCTGACATGGATACAGCTGATCGCTTTTGGGGAATTAGATCACGTTACGCTTATGCGTTTAAAAGTCTTTTAAACAATGGAACACAACTAATTTTTGGATCAGACTCCCCTGTTGAAGCATTCAACCCATTCTTAGGTATGTATGCAGCCTTGACGAGATCAAAATTTAACCCACTTTCACCCAGTAGCTGGTATCCAGAAGAGAAAATTTCATTGGAAAATATTCTGTCTGCATATACAATTAATCCAGCTATTATCTCTGGTTGGGATGACAAAATCGGCAGTTTTTCTGCCGGTAAATTTGCTGATTTAATAGTCTTACCTGTCAATCCATTTGAAATTGAACCCTTTGATTTATTGGAATTGTTGCCATTAGCTACTATGGTTGCTGGTCAATGGGTGTGGAAGAAGGACGAATTTTAATGGCTTCTAGAAAGAAAACTGTTTCTCCTGAAATATTAGTACCAAGAATTGGTGAATATTTAGTTCAAAAGAAATTAGTTACCCTGTTAGAGCTCAATAAAGCTTTGTTCATTCAACTGGAAAAGACAAAACAGGGTGAGGAAATTCCACTTGGAAAAATTCTGGTGGAAATGAATTTGATCGATCAAGAGGCTCTGGACGAAGTAATAACAGAACAACTTATTCGATTTCGTGACGCTCTTGAACAAAGCAACCGCCAATTGGAACTTCGGGTGCGGCAAAGAACTGCAGAACTGCAAGATGCTCTGAACAAAATTAATGAATTAAACCAACTTAAAAATAATTTTATTTCTAATATCTCGCATGAATTAAGAACCCCTTTAACTCACATAAAAGG
>JACZIY010000563.1 GCA_014860845.1 Anaerolineaceae bacterium | reverse complement strand
CTGCAAGCGCTGAGGAAGAATTAATTTTATCAGTTAAATTTAAATTAGTTTTTTATGGAATCTCTGCGAACTCTCTGATAGATTTGATGGTTGGCTTCATTTATTCTCAAAAATTGCCATCCAATATTGAAATTCACTTATGTTTAGTTAATCCCTCGGCTAAGGATTGTTGGAATTATTTATATTGGATGAGAGAAGGTGAAGCAGTTGATCCTTCATTATTGGAAGATTATCTTGAAGAGGATTTAACTATTCAGAGAAAATCCATCAGAAAGATATCGAATCTCACAAAAATATACAAAGATTTATCAGTAAAAATCCATTTTATTAATACCCCTCCACTTTTTTGGGCTTATTATATTGATAAAGAACGGATCGTTATTGGGCATTTAGCTTTCCTACGCGAAAGTGCAAGAACTTTACCTGTTAACATATTGGTTAAAAATGATCCAATGACAAAATCTTTATTTGGTTATTATCAAATTTTTTTTGATGGATTATTATTGGATTGATTAAATATTATTGATAATTTCAATTTCACCTGGACGTTTCTTTTTATCATAAGAGTTGATTGGCTTTTTGGAAATTTGTTCACAATAAACCCAATAAAAAGGCTTTGTCAATTCGATTGCCATTTTTACAACTTCGCCAGTACCACCCTTTTTATTTGAATACTCTCCATCCCAAATTGCGATTAAGGTATCACATTCATCGGTAAGGAATTTACCCAGATTTTGATATGCAGTTTCATGGTCGTTGTCGGATGGCAAGTAAATGATATGATCAGCTATTTGCAATAACTCATGGAATTTTTGTTTTGCTTTTTCTGATTCAAAATCACTTAAATAATCATTGATTGATAATGGCAATGGAACAACCAGTTTTATTTTTGGATATTCTTTTACCAATTCAGCTATCAGTTGGTCACTCCCTTCTGCCAGCGCAGAATAGAGATGAATTTCTGAATCTGCATACTTAATTGAAAATTCAGTTAGTAATTGATGGACTGATTTAATTAATAATGATTTATGATTAATAAATCGATGTCCGGTTACACTTACCTTGAGTAGATTTAGAGATTTATTTTCCATCGTTTATTTAAAATATGAACTTTCTTTTTTTTTATTGAAAATTCTGTACAATAAAGATTGATTATTGCATAGCTTTCATCCTTTTTCAACAACCACTCCCGAAGGACTAAAAAAATGAAAAAAAATATCTTTTTAATGAGTGATAATGTGATTCACTGGAATATAGTTCCTGCTTCCACAAGGAAAAATGTTTACAAGGAATTTTGGGGCGAACTTAGCACTCAAAAATTCCTTGATGTTGTAAAAACTTATTTTGACCAAGCGGGACAAACCGTTGATTGGTCAATCAATGGTTTGGATGTGCTAAATGAGCTGCTTGAAAAAATGACACCGGTGGATAACTCTGTTAATCATTCTTTTGTTACCTGGAAGCAATACAATGATTTGAAGAACAAACCCTGGAGAGTACAGGAAATTGTTCATGTTGGACAATCATTAAAAACTGAAGTAGATGATTTAGTAATTACTCAAATTGAAGATGCTGATTTAGTAATTTTTCAGGATTGGGGTATGGATATAAGAAATCTGAAAATTCCCAATCTCACTTCTGTATTAAAAGACAAATGGGTACTTTATCGGAGTTTTTCGCCTTTATTTGAAGGAAGTCTTTGGGAAGAATTTCAAAAAATGGGTGGAGCCAAATCAATCCTTGTCATACGAGCCGATGATTTACGAAAATTAAACACCTCAATCAGTAAAGGTTTATCCTGGGAACAAACAATTCAGGATATTGTTAATGAAATCTATTTTAAACGAAATATAAAACTCCATCCTTTAAGGTCAATTGAATACATAATTATTTCCTTTGGCAGTACAGGCACCTTATTAATCCATAATCAATTGTTAGATGAAAACAAAAAACCAGACATCAAATTATTCTTCGATTCAATGGGTAATGAAGGTTATTGGGAGCGAGCTCATCCTGGATACCTGCCCGGTGATTTGGAATTATTGGTCTCGTTAATTTCAAAGCAGATTCTATTTCCTGCCAATGGACAGGAACTGTTATTGGACGAATCCATTCGAGCTCACTTATTAGCTCGACGAGCTTTATCACTTGAGGGTGCCAATGTATCTGAAGGAAGTCTGCCACTGCACATCATTCCAACTGAGATGGATAAAATTTACGGATCCAAAAAGACACATGAGTTTAGTCCTGTTCCATTGGAATTTTCATTATTTGAATCATATTGTCAGAAAAAGCCAGACGAAAAAGGTCAAGATACAAAAGATTGGTCGTTATTGGGTATGACAAAATGGGATCTGTATTCACTGGCACGCCAAATCGCATTATACGGTCCCATGAAAGCCTTGCAAAGCTGGAATATTCCAATCGCTAAATATAATTTCTTGCTTACAGTGGATCGAAAAGAAATCGAATTTTTGCATCATCTCAAATCATTAATCACAGAATATCTTCTCAACAAAAATAGTCAACCGCTCTCGATTGCAGTTTTTGGCTCTCCTGGATCCGGCAAGTCTTTCAGCATCAAACAACTGGCAAAAGCTCTGGACTTACCTGATCAGGAAATCAAAGACATTACATTCAATCTTTCACAATTTAATGAAGATAATCCGACAGATTTATACCAGGCATTTCACGCTGTTCGCGATATCTCTCTTTCTGGTAAGACCCCCTTAGTCTTCTGGGATGAATTTGATAGCAAAAATCTCGCCTGGCTACGATACTTTTTGGCTCCCATGCAGGATGGCGAATTTCAAGAAGGGCAATTAACCCATAATATTGGCAAATCAATATTTGTTTTCGCGGGTGGAACTTGTTCAAGCATGGAGGAATTTGAACTCAAAGCTCACAATAAAGTATCTGAAAAAGGACCTGATTTTTTGAGTCGCATCAAAGGTTTTATCAACGTAATGGGGCCAAATCCGGTATTACCATATTCATTTCGGAGTACTGATGGTGAAAAAGAAATCGATGGAATTACCTTGATGAACCTGGCGAAGAATGGAGATCCTGAATATATAATTCGCCGGGCTATCTTAGTCAATAGTCTGCTCCAAATTGGATCCAGACACCTCTTTACAAATGGAGTTCTTCAAATTGATGATGGTGTCTTAAATGCCTTGCTGATGGTCCCCAAATATAAACATGGCACAAGATCCATGGAAACGATATTTAAAACCAGTCAATTGTTTGGGAAAGATAAATATCACCGCTCTGATTTGCCACCTGAATCACAAATGAATTTACACGTGGATGGACAACAATTCTTTGAATTAATTTCTCAACCTCCAAAGTATTTTGAAGGTGGGGAAGCATTTTATCACCTAGTAAATGATATTACGTTAGATGAACAAATCGTTGAAAAAATGGCAGTAGGCATCCATACGATTTATTCATTGGTGTTTTCAATCGAAAAAGATCGACATCCGCTTTCGATCACAAAAGAAGAATTTCAAGAACACTTTGAGAAAATGAAGAGTCTTCCGGATGATATGCCACAGGATGAAGTCTCTCAAAATTATCATAATGCTAGGAAGATCCCTGAGAAACTTGCTGCAGTCGGGTACATGATTATTCCCGTGGATGCGAAAATCCAGGCTGACAAATTGGATGAACAGGAATTTGAAAAAATCAGTCGGTTAGAACACATACGGTGGGTGCGGCATCATATTGATGCTGGTTGGTCATTTTCTTCGGTAAAAAACAAACCAAATAAACAACACGATGCATTGGTTGCCTGGGATGAGGAAGAAAGGCAGAATGCTGAAATCGTTTATGGGAAATGTTACACACAAAAAATGGGCGTTGATGAAGGTAACGTACTGAATGAACATTACCGGGATCTGGATCGTGTGATAACACTTGCCATCCCCTGGATTTTGGAAAATGTTGGTTACAAAATTATAAAACTGTCGAAGTAGTTCATAAAGAGGCGAATTAAATGTTCAAGCAAATCTGGAGGGATCTGAGGATAATTTTTTCCTCCATTTGGATTAATCTGTCAGTGTTTGTTTTATTATTGGTTCTGGGTGCAGTTCTCCTGAGAATTTTTGGTAATACACCCGATGCAGGTTGGCCGCAATTATTATTGGATGCATTTTATCTGGCATCCATTAACAGTATCGATTCAGGTGGAAAAATAGTTCCAGTATTGTTGGCTTTTATTATGCCAATTGGAATGGCAATCATTCTTGGGGAAGGTGTATTGAGAATTTTTTCCATTTATATGCAGCGGCATGTGAATAGAAAGGAATGGGATTTAATGGTGGTAAAAACATTTACTCAACATACTGTTATGTGTGGTGTTGGCGAAATGGGAAGACAATTACTTAAGCGAATGATACTTGAACAACCACAGATGGAATTGGTTTTGATTGATCCTAGATCTGGACTGTTGGCTGAATTGGGCCTGGATAAGAAAACCGTTCATTTTCAGGGGGATATGGCAGATGTGGAAACGTTGGAACAGGCAAATATCCGCTCTGCAAAATTGGTAATTTTGACCGCTGGAGAAGATGCACTAAATCTGGAAGTCGCTTATAAAATTCAACAAATCAATCCGAATGTAACAGTATGGGTTCGTTTACATCATAGTGGATTGGCGGAATTATTAGATCTTTCCCGAAAACCGCAAATCCATTTTTTCTGTCCATACCAACAGGCAGCAGAAGCGATTGTTGAACATATTATGGAAAAGAATATCGTATAAAGG
>JACZIY010000066.1 GCA_014860845.1 Anaerolineaceae bacterium | reverse complement strand
GGCATGAATGTGTTTGGATCCGGCGACCTTGCTATGAGACGGAATCTTGTACCTAGCTCAAGTCGGACTGCCGGATCCCCTTAACATATTATCTAAGATTATTTTCCTTGTATCAATGCTGCTTTTAACATACTAGCTCATAGTTGGTAGCCTGGTCAAGAAAGTCTATGATGAAGGGGAAAAAGTTGACAGTCGACAGGGAAATACTGAATGAAATGGCTGGAGGGTGCAGGTCCCGGACCTGCCCATGGATGGGTTGAGAATCCACACACCTCTGGAGTATTATAAATGGATGAGGGTTGCCAACCAATTTCAATCGGTTTGAGATTGCCAACCACAGGTTTTAACCTGTGACGCAGATGGGGAAATGCCAGGGTAGGGGCAAGCCCTTGTGGTTGCCCGATCCCTTGTGGTTGCCCGGATGTTGCGAACGGGGTAGGGGCTTGCCCCTACCCCTACGAATTGGGTTTGTTAGCCTATCCAGGTATAATATAGTCTGGTTTTACTTAAGGTAGAGACTTTAATTTTCATGAGAGATAATCGATTTTTTGGATAAAATTTTCCCCTCGCTGGTTTGGTTGGTCAGCTTGATTAACGCTATCTGGTTGATACTCATTCCTGGGGAAAAGAGTGGTGCTTTCCTTAATATCTCCTTTCAGCGAACGATCCTGATCTTCTTAATCTTGTTTCCAGGTATTGCGCTGCTCATTCTGCGAACCTCTTGGGGAAAAGCCCTGACGACCAAACATGCTACCCTAATAACAAAAATAACCTCAACCCTTGCCTTGTGGATCTTGATCGCGTGTGTTTTTTTCCTGCTAATGCCATTAGCCCGTTACCGGTTGGAATTCTCTCACGAGGTCTGGTTGCGGTTGTTGCCTGTTGTTCTGACATATGCAATATCAGCTGTATTGTGGATTTTGTTTAAATGGATGCAACCGAAATCACAACCTGTTCCGGCAACCTCGGTTAGCAGTCGCGAGGCGTTTATTGATTTTGCACGTGGATTTGCGATTCTGCTGGCGGTCGGGTCGCATGCTTTTTATGCGTTTGGATACGATCTTCTCTTTGGCGATGCCATGTACCAGGTCATGTCGCTTACCCGGTTAGCCACCCCCAGCTTCATACTGATCACCGGTATGATGTTTGAGCTGGTCTATTTGCGCAAGGCTGATAAACAGGGCTTCAAAGTCATGGTGCAGAGTCTGGTCAGCAGGGCTGTCCAATGTTACCTGGCATATACAATAACCGTCTTTATTGAGTGGTTCAATTCACTATTGAGCACTGGTGACGCGCAACTTGCTGTGATTTTTATGGGTAATTCGCTTTTCTCCGGCATTCTCCAGTTCTATACGCTCTTCCTGCTGCTGGCCATTCCGATCATTTGGCTGCGCAGACGTTTTAGCATCTGGTTGATCAGCATGCTGCCGGTTGTGGTCTGGCTGGGCGATATATTACTCGATCGGCTTGCCTGGCCAGCCCCAGAACAACCGCTGGGACATTTGACCGCGCTACTGTTTGGGCATCCGGCTGTATCCCATTTCAGCATGTGGCATGCCCTCACCTTCATGTCATTTGGGATGTTGGCAGGATATATGCTCAAACGCTCCAATCAGGAGGGTAACTGGAAGATCTTTCAGATCTCACTGCTGGTTTTGTTCCTGATCTGTCTGATTATCAGCCTGGTGAGCATCTTACCCACCACCCGCGAGGCGATCTTCTTTGATTTTTCAAACACATTCCGGATACATCATGAGCTACCATACTACAGTATTGGCAGTTTGGGTGCTTTCCTGCTCTTATGGATCACCTGGAAATTTCGGGGTTGGCTCTCGCATCCCTGGCTGAATCACACGGTTACCACGTTGGGCAGAGATTCCTTGTGGGCATTTGCGGTCGGGAATAGTCTGGCGGCTGTGTTGCCAGCACTTTCCTCGCAGGCATGGTTCGTTGTGTTGTTTGTGGTGGCGGTGCTGGGGGGAAGTATTATGGTGATAAAAGCTAAGGCGCTGTTAAGCTCTTGAGCTGTTATGAAAAGGTTCAAGGCTCAAGGCTCATGCCGAAAGGGAAAAAATAATTGACAGGGAAAAGTTTATAGGGAAATACCGTATTTAATGGGCTGTAGGATGCGGGACCGTACCCAAAGGGCATGATATGACCCGCCCGTGGGGGACGCCTAACGTGATCGGGTGGGTTGCGAACCCACGCTCTACGATGGTATCTTGTAGGGGCATGGTCCTTGACCTGCCCGTGGATTGGGGTGGGTTGCGAACCCACACCCTACGGATGATGTGTTGTAGGGGCAATCCCTTGTGGTTGCCCGTATGATGGAGAGCGGAGCAAGGACGAGCCGTTGCCCCTACCGTTCTGCCTGGATTTCTGCTCGGAGCTGTTCGTAGAAGGCAGTCAGGAAGGCGTCGCGGGCTGCGGCGATTTGGCGAGCGCTGGGGGTGAAGAGTCGATCTTTGACCTTGCGCAGTTTGAAGAGATATTCGTGGTAAGAGCTGTGCGCTTCTCCGGGTTGTTTGCTGCCGGTGGTCAGGAATTGCTCGGAGGGCTCGGCGTAGATGGGTTGACCAGCCTGGACGGCATAGCCTATGGTGCGAGCTACCCCGATGGCGCCCAGAACATCCAGCTTATCGGCGTCGAAGAGCACTTTGGCTTCGATGGTCTGGGGTTCGTTTTCCTGCTCACCGCGGTAACGGTGGGCACGGATGCAGTGCTGGACAGCCTGGATGCGTTCCTCCGACCAATTTTCCTCACGCAGCACATGCTCAGCAAAACGAGCCGAAGCTTCGTGGTGGCTGAGACGCTCGCCACTGTTGGGATCACTGCCACGCGAGTCATGCAGGAGGGCAGCAGCATGGACGATCTCCAGATCTGCGCCTTCGAGATGAGCCAGTTTGTCCGCCATGCGATAGACACGCTCGATATGATCAAATCCATGTACCGGATCGACCTCCGGGTACCAGGGGCGTGCTTTGTCCAATGTCAACATCTATGAGCTCCTTTGTTCCATGGTTCATCCATCTGGATGACCGGATTATGTATTCTCGACCACCCAGTGACCACGCTTCATCACGCGCTGCACCAGGTTGCCACCAAATTTGTATCCCAGATTACGGTAATCATCGACCGAAAGCACCAGCAGATCTGCCTGTTTGCCAGGCTCGAGTGAACCGATATCATCTGCGCGAGCGATGGCAGCAGCGGCGTTGATGGTGGCAGCTGAGATGGCTTGCGCGACGGTGATCTTGAGATAGCGGCAGGAAAGGGCGATCACGAACTGCATACTCTCGCACCAGGCAGTACCGGGGTTGAGATCAGATGCGATGGCCAGGATGCCGTTGGCTGCCAGGATCTCCTGCGCCGGGGTGAACTCGGTGTGTCCCAGACCAAACGGTGTGGGCGTGAGCGAGACCGCTACGGTATCTGAGACGCCTAAAGCCTGAATATCTGCGCTGGAGGTCTTAACCAGATGGTCAGCGGAGATAGCTCCCATTCTGGCAGCCAGACGGGTTCCCCCCAGGTTCTCAAATTCGTCGGCATGGATCTTGAGCGGGAAGCCCAGTTCTTTGGCTTTCGCCAGGATTTGTTTGGATTGCTCCAGGGTGAAGGCACCCACCTCGCAAAAAACATCCACGAAGGGTAAGGGACGGTTATGGGAATTGCGTTGCCACCATGTCTGCACACCCGGTAGCATCTGTTCGACGACAAGGTCGGTATATGCCTGTGGATCGTGCGTGTATTCTTTGGGGATGGCATGGGCTGCCAGGTAGGTAGGCACCAACTCGAGGGTACTCTCCTTATCCAGTTTGAGGATGGCCTGCAATTGCAGCAACTCACTGGCCTGGGTGAGACCATAGCCGGTCTTGGCTTCAGCGGTGGTGGTGCCATAGCGCAGCATGCCCTCTGCGCGCGGACGGGCGGCTGCCACCAGCTCTTCCAGGCTGGCATCTCGCGTAATACGCACCGTGTTGACGATGCCACCCCCGGCTGCCATGATCTCCTGGTAGGACTTGCCTTCCAGACGCATCTCGAATTCCAGGGCACGGTTACCCATGAAGATCAGATGGGTATGCGGGTCGACAAAGCCAGGCATGACTACCTTACCGCCGGCATTGAAACGTGGCTCTTTTGGATACCACTCGAGCATATCCTGGCTTGGTCCATAAGCCTGCACCAATCCATCACGAATCAGAACAGCGCCTTCGGGAATCAATCCCAGATCGCCGAGGCGTCTACCACGTTGCGGACCGCCTGCCAGGGTGAGTAGTTGTTTGGCATTATAGATGAGCATAAGTCCTCCCCCCATTGAAAAGGGTTAAGTTCATTATACAATCACTGCTGACCAAGAGGCTGGGAAGGGCGGATCGGGTTTGTAACAATAGAAGCGAGTCCCAACGCACAACCGCTCAGCTGACCTACACCCCGGGATGGGTCAACTCGCCATTGCGGGCGTCGAGATCATCCTGTCCTGCGGGATGGATGTGCTTTAGCAAGAAATAGCCGGTGGCAATCAGCAGGATGGCGGCAATCAGATTGAAGAGGAAACCAAGGTTGTAGAGCCGGGGAGCGAGCATGGCTCCCACGGCACGACCCAGGGAGAAACAGGCGATGGTGAGCGCCATGACGGTGGCACGCGCGGCCGGAAAGACCTCACTCATGAGCGGTAGACTGGAGACCAGGGTGAACTCGAAGCCCAGGTAGAAGAAGAATAGCCCGGTGAGCGCACCAGCAACCGAGCCGCTGAAGAAGTAGAGGATGAACGTGGCAACAGCTGAGGTAATGAGCCCGAGCGTGATGGCGACTTCTTTGCCCAGGCGGTCAGCCAGCAGCGCGGATAGCCCCTCGCCACCCAGCTCGGAGATGCCAATGATGGCGGAAGCGGCACCCAGGGCTGCCAGCTTGAGGGCAAAGCGATCTTCGAGCCAGACGCCGAAGACCAGGTTGACGACCTCATTGGCGGCGGAGACAGAAATCGCAAAGCCGAGACCTGCAAGCACCGAGGTGATGCCGAGCATCTTACGGACGGTGGCAATCCCATTGCCCTGCACGGCGATCTGCGAGCGGTTGTTGGGCACGCGCCAGGCGATCAGAATCAGACAGAGGGTTCCGGCGAAGGCAATGACCGGGAAGGGAACCAGCCAGGCTTTATCGGGATGGCTGCGCGCCATGAGCCAGCCTACAAATGGCACGGTGGCAATGAAGGCGGCTGCCCAGGAAAGTTCGGTGATACCCAGCACCATGCCGCGCTTCTCATAAGCCACACGGTCGCCAATGAAGGCCTGCATGGCGGGGATGAACATGAGATTGCCCAGCATGGAAAGCATGAGCCCGCCAAAGAAGACCGGGAAGGTGGGGAAGATCCAGATGGCGGACGTCGCCAGGACTACCAATCCCAACCCAAGCAACATGCTGATCTTACGCCCGTAACGGTCGGCGATGGTTGCCAGGAAAGGCGCCAGGAATCCCATCAACGAACGGAAGGTCAGGACAACAGAAAGCTGCGCCAGATCGACCCCCAGCCCGCGCGAGAAAACGCTCAGGAAGGGATAGACCATGCGGTAGAGGGTATGCAGCACCACACGGGTAGCCGAGAGGACTGCGACCTGCTCGGTGAGGCTTTTTGACTCGCTAAAAATTACGCGCCTTTGAGGATTGGGTGGCGTTGTTCGTAGATCCATAGGATTAACTGGGCTCCGAGGAAGATAGTCAGGACGAGGATGAGGGTATAGGAACCCATGATGGCGGTGGAATCGGACGCGCCAATGGG
>JACZIY010000562.1 GCA_014860845.1 Anaerolineaceae bacterium | reverse complement strand
AATATATATTGAATTAGAAGAAAAATATGGTGCCCACAATTACCATCCACTGGACGTTGTCATTGAACGTGGTGAAGGTGTATGGGTTTTTGATGTTGAAGGAAATAAATATTTAGATTGTCTCAGTGCTTATTCTGCTCTGAACCAGGGACATGTTCATCCAAAAATTTTGAATGCGTTGATTGAACAAGCTAGAAAAGTGACACTTACCTCAAGAGCATTTCGCAATCAACAGCTTCCGCTCTTCTATAAAGAATTATCCGATATGACTGGTTATGAAATGTCATTACCCATGAATAGCGGCGCAGAGGCTGTAGAAACAGCTATCAAATTGGCACGTAAATGGGGTTATAAAACCAAAGGAATACCTTATTACGAAAGTGAAATCATAGTCGCTGATGGAAATTTTCATGGAAGAACCATAACAATCATTTCCTTTTCCACTGAAGAATATTATAAAAAAGAATTCGGTCCGTTCACGCCTGGTTTTAAAACCGTTGTATATGGTGACCTGAAGTCTTTAGAAGGTGCTATAACTCCCAACACAGCCGCTATCATGTTAGAACCCATCCAGGGCGAAGGTGGTGTAATCATTCCTCCCAAGGGATATTTACAGTCCGTGCAAAATATTTGTCAACAAAATAATATTCTTTTCATTGCAGATGAAATTCAAACCGGTCTCGGTCGTACAGGAAAGCTATTTGCCAGTCAGCATGAAAACGTTCGTCCTGACATGGTAATCATCGGTAAAGCTTTATCTGGTGGATTCTACCCAGTCTCAGCAGTTCTTGCTGATCGAGAAATAATGGAATTATTCCAACCTGGAGAACATGGGTCAACATTTGGTGGTAATCCTTTGGGTGCAGCGGTAGCGCGAGCTGCACTGAATGTAATCCTGGAAGAAAAATTAATTGAACGTGCTGAAGAACTGGGAAATTATTTTATGGAAAAATTAAAGAAAATATCCAGTAAGCATGTAAAAGAGGTTCGCGGGAGAGGTCTCCTGATTGGTGTTGAATTAAAACCCGAAGCAGGCGGTGCAAGACGTTTTTGTGAAGTGTTAAAAGGAAAAGGGATCCTGGCAAAAGAAACACATGATAATGTTATTCGGTTTGCACCTCCTTTGATCATTTCAAAAGATATTATAGACTGGGCACTACCCATTATCGAAGAAACTCTTTTGATGGACTAACGAAGTAAAAACACAGACCGCCTTGAAAAAGGCGGTTTTTCATCATCTTGGGACAAAATGGTCTAAAATTATCATATCAATGAATAAAGAAATCAGGTGAAAAGATGGATAGAAGAGCAAAAATTATAGCCACATTAGGACCAAGCAGTGATAACGAAGAAATCTTAAGAAAATTAATCCTTGAAGGCTTAGATATTGTTCGATTAAACTTCTCTCACGGAAGTCATGAAAACCATTTAAAAAGTATTGAATTGGTCAGAAAGTTATCTAAAGAATTACATAAACCTATCACCATCCTGCAAGATCTACAAGGTCCCAAATTACGGGTTGGCAAACTTCCAGCAGAAGGTATTCAGCTTGTAAAAGATCAAACGATAGCATTAACCCCGGTAGATGTGGATAAGCCAATACAATTACCAGATTCGGATATCACAACACTTCCATTAGACGTACCAAATCTTGCCAGAAGTGTTAATCCAAAAGATCGCATCCTCCTGGATGATGGTAACCTGGAGTTGGAAGTAATCAATGTGGTCAATGATACCGTTTTTGCAAAAGTTGTTTTAGCGGGTATTTTAACCTCCAATAAAGGCGTAAACTTGCCAGGAACTGACCTCAAGATTCCCGGATTCACTGAAAAAGATAAAGAAGATTTGGAATTTGGTTTGAAAAATGGCATTGATGCTGTTGCGATTTCCTTTGTTTCTGGTCCTGAAGATGTATTGAAAGTCAAAACAACTATTAAGGAAATGGCACCCTTTCGTATTCCGCCAATTATCATTGCAAAATTGGAACGCCCCCAGGCGATAGAAAGATTAGAAGAAATATTGGATGTGACAGATGGCGTAATGGTTGCCCGGGGTGATCTGGCTGTAGAAACCTCTCCGGCTTGTGTACCCATTTTCCAAAAGAAAATTATAGATTCAGCTTATAGAAAAGCTAAATTTGTTATTACCGCAACTCAGATGTTAGATTCAATGATCAATAGTCCTCGTCCTACCAGAGCTGAAGCATCCGATGTGGCAAATGCTATTCTGGATGGAAGTGATGCCGTAATGCTCTCGGGTGAGACTGCGGTCGGAAAATATCCACTTGAAGTCATCTCGATGATGGTATCGATCATAAAAGAGGCTGAGGCAAACTATCAACAATGGGGATTAAGTAAACGTTATCCATTGGACCAAACACGGGATGATGCGGTGGCGTTAACCCGTGCTGCAGGAGAATTAGCCTTCGATCGTGATGTTGCTTATATAGCAGTTTTGACTCAATCAGGAAAAACTGCTTTATTGATGTCTAAAGTACGTCCAAAAGTGCCGATCCTCGCATTCACACCAGAATTGGAAACTTTTCGTATGCTTTCACTATTCTGGGGCGTAAAACCTTATCAGGTTCCCCATGCCACTACGATTGAAGATATGGTTGCCTTTGTGGAAGAGGCCATCATTGCCTCCAATCCTATTCAAAACGGTCAGCAAATAATCTTCGTTTCTGGACTTCCGATCGGCGATATGCGCCCGCCCAACTTTTTGCTACTGCATACAATAGGAAAAAAATAATTTTATGAAAACCTACACTACTTTTATCGATCCTGATGAATTGGTAAATTTGCTGGATGATCCGAATTTGATAGTGATTGATTGTCGTTTCGACCTCTTAAATCCAGCTTGGGGATACCAGGATTACCTGAAAAATCATATCCCAAATGCCATTTATGCTGATTTAGATAAGAATCTTTCCAGAAGTATCACGGAAGAGACAGGTAGACATCCTTTACCTGAATCAGATAAATTTATTGAAACCTGTTCAAATTGGGGAATTGATAAGGACAAACAAGTGGTGGTCTATGATACAACCTCTGGGTCTTTTGCAAGCCGTCTATGGTGGATGTTGAAATATTTTGGGCATCTTAATGTAGCAATTCTAGACGGAGGGTTCTCAGCCTGGCTCGATTCTGGTTTTTCACAAGAATCAGGTAGTGGTCATAAACGACCCTCAAAATTTAAAGGGACACCTGATCATAACCTATTGAAAACAACGACGGAAATGGAAACCCTCATATTGCAACCAGATTGCACAGTGATTGATGCGAGATCAAGAGAACGCTATTTAGGATTGCAAGAACCCCTAGATAAGATAGCTGGCCACATACCCAATGCAATTAATTTTTTCCATCAGAATAATTTGGATCCAAATGGGAAATTATTGTCAATTGAGGAATTACAAGAAAAATATAACGACTTGCTCGAAGGAAAAAATGATAACTCCAAAGTCCTTTATTGTGGATCTGGTGTTACATCCTGTTTGAATTTTGCAGTAATGCAACATATCGACATAAAACCCTTATATTTATATTTAGGTTCATGGAGTGAATGGATCAGAAATCCAAATCATCCAATCATTTCGGAAAACATTTCATGAATTCTTCAATGATTGGATGATTAAAATTTAATTTAATGAGTTATTTCAAAAATAAAGATTGATTTAATTTTTCCAGGGCTTCAGCTGAAGGACGTAATTTGCTGGGTTCTAAACGATTTAAAGGCTCATCAGGCAAAGAATATCGATCAAACAATGTTTTTGCGTTAGGATCAACAAATAAGAGCCCTGTAATCAATGTATTTTCCCTTTCAGCTTCCTCTAATATCCTCAATGCTTCATAGCGGTTTGTAGGATCATAATCCTTATCCAATTTCTTCATGAGAACCACGGTGCCATCATGTAAAGATACTTCTTTGGATGAACCTGGTTCAAAATCTTCTATGGTAATTTCATCCCTGGCTTGAACAAATTCGATGTCATGAAGTTGAATTTCGTGTTCTTTACCCCATAAATATGAGTGGTAGGAATTTTCTTTATTATGGAAAGTAACACAAGGACTGATAATATCTAATATCGCCAATCCGTCATGACTGAGAGCTGCTTTGAGAAGATTTTTTAATTGTTTGGGATCACCGGCAAAACCTCGGGCCACGAAGGATGCATTTGTGACCAATGCCTCCATGCAGATATCAACCGGCAAATAAGTATTTATTCCCTGCTTTTTTAACAATAAACCTTCCTCAGCTGTGGCGGAAAATTGTCCTTTAGTGAGACCATAAACACCATTATTTTCAACAATATACACCATCGGCATGTTACGTCGTGCTAAATGTTTAAATTGCCCCATTCCAATCGATGCCGTATCACCATCACCACTTACCCCCAAGCCTTTGACTGTAATATCTGCAAACAATCCGCCTAATGCGATAGAAGGCATCCTTCCATGCAAAGCATTAAATCCAAACGATCGGTTGAGGAAATAGGTAGGGCTTTTACTGGAACAACCAATGCCACTAAACTTGGCAATTTTTTCGGGAACAAGGCCTAGCTCATAACAAGCAGCCACTATCTGGCTGGAGATAGAATTATGACCACAACCTTGACATAATGTACTTGGAGCTCCACGATAATCGGCACGGGATAGACCAGCTGAATTTTCGTTGCCTGTTTTAATTTCAGAGTTAACCATAATTATTTCTCCTCATCTTTGCGGATCTCATTCGCAATCCATTTTGCTGTTAACGGTAGTCCATCAATTTTGGTAATATTTCTGAATTTAATGGCTTCTTCCGGAGCCTTTAACGTTAATAATTGAGCTAATTGGCCATCACGATTTAGCTCTACAATATAAATTTTGTCATGTGTATGAAGAAAATCAACAACCTCTTCATGAAATGGAATCGTTTTGATTCTCATATAATCAAATTCTAATTTTCCTTCTAACAAAATATCCATAGCTTCTTCAACCGGAAATGATGCCGATCCAACACAGATAATGCCACTTTTTAAATCCTTCGATTTAATGATTGGTTTGGGAAGAAATTGCTTGCCATTTTCAAATTTTCGCTTAATCCTCATCAGGCTTTCTTCCCAAATGATTGGATCTTCTGTGTACCTTGCATATTCATCATGTCCTGTACCACGGGTAAAATATGCAGCTTTAGGATGCTGATTACCAACAAGCGTTCGATATGTGATTCCATCGCCATCTAGATCTTTATAACGTCCAAATTCATTCTGGTACTTATCGAGCATTTTTTGTAAATCTTCTTCCCACAATACTTTTCCTCGGTCGATAGGTTGATCGGGATAATTAAACTTTGGTGTCATCCATTCATTCATACCTAGGTCCAGATCTGACATCACCACAACAGGTGTCTGTAATCTTTCCGATATATCAAAAGCTTTCCATCCAAATTCGAAACATTCATTAACTGACCCAGGAAAAAGCATAATGGAGTCAGTATCTCCATGACCCATGAATTTTACGAAGGTCATATCGCCTTGAGCTGTTCTGGTAGGTAATCCAGTGCTGGGTCCAACTCTTTGAACATTCCAGATTACAACAGGTATTTCAGCATAATATGCAAGTCCAATAAATTCTGTCATCAAACTTAATCCTGGTCCTGAGGTTGAGGTCATTGATCTCAAGCCACCCCAACCAGCCCCAATTGCCATGCCTATCGCTGCTAATTCATCCTCAGCCTGAACAATTACAGATGTTTCCTTTCCGGTAATAGGGTCAGTTCTCAGTTCAGGAATGTATTCATGTAAAGATTCAGCTAAAGAAGAAGCCGGAGTAATTGGATACCAGGCTGTAAATTGAACTCCGCCAAATATTGAGCCCAACGCTCCAGCAGTGTTCCCATCCGACATTATCCAATCCTCGTTACCCTTCATAGGTTCTACGTAATATGGGTCTGACTTTGTCAGATTTTCCTTTGCCCAATCAGCCGATTTTCCAATGACTTCCATGTTCAGATTTACAGGTTTCTCTTTGTTCTTAAAATGAAAATTTAATGCTTCCTGAATAATATCAAGGGGAATTCCCAGCATTTGAGCCAAAATACCTACATATACCATATTAGAAATATAATCTTTTAAACTTGGAGAAACCTCAGATTCTTTGATAATTTTCCGTATCGGCATTGGATAATAAACGATATCATCTCTCATATTTACGATTTTGATATCATCAGGATAATAAAGAGCTCCACCAGGAACGATATAATCCATCTCTTTATTGATTGTTGACGGATTCATTGCAACCACAATATCATCTTCTTCTACCCTGGCTAAATAACCCTTTTTGCTCAATCTCAATGTGTACCAGGTGGGTAACCCTTGAATATTAGATGGAAAAATGTTCTTACCTGATACCGGTATTCCCATCTTAAAAAATGTACGCATTAAAGTTGTGTTAGCTGTCGCGCTTCCCGATCCATTAACGGTACTAAAAGTAATGCAAAAATTATTTATGATATTTTGTTTATTTAAGAGATCTTTCACTTTTTCACTGGTGTTTTTGGCCATTGGCTCTCCTTCTAAAAGTAATTGTTCATTCGAAAGCTTGCGAAGGTATTGATTTAATATTTTTAATCATTAAGTTTTTGTGTTCAAGAAACGCTTCCATTGCGTTATGAATATTCCCGGATTGAATACCCTCATAAACAAGTCGATGAAAATGCCAGACTCGTTTCAGATAATCCAGATCATTAATAATCGCATAACCCTGATATTCATATACATCCCAATACACAGAAAAAATCGATTGGACGAAAGGATTTTGAACTCTTGAGAAGATTGTTGCATGAAATTCTCTATGTTCTGCGTGGGGTAACTTTGGTGGAAGCGAAATTATTTTTTCCTCAGCCCTTGAAACAATAATATGTAAATAATCAATATCATTTTTTGTTAATTTAGCAACTGATTCAAGAAAATATGCACCTTCCAGATGGTTCCGCATATCCCTGAATTGTTCAAAAAAATCAGAAGAAATGGATATCGCATACGTTACAGATAATAAAAGGGATGGAGTAAAGGTATAAGGCAACCATCGGATTCCGGTTTTTGGTTTTACCTCAACAAAACCCAAAACTCTGGCAACTTCCAGTTGTTCTCTCAAACTTGCAACACTTACCTGCAACTCTTTACTGAGTACGGTCAATGCAGGAATTCTTTCAACCCCCAATGAAGACTTTTGAGCAATATACCTGAGAAATTCCGATAAACGGTTGGTTGAATTTGAGAATATCGCCATAATAACCGTCAAACAATTAATCTGATTAATCGGATGATTAATCAGATTAATTGTCAGTATAGCACTCTATCATCTTTGCAGTCAAGAGAACTTTGTAATGCTATCCTTATACATTTAATCTGGATTTTATGTGACGAATGAATCCTCTGGTTGAATTGGCAGAAAACCTAATTGCACAATCATGCCTAATAAACTTGCAACAGCTATTGGTAAAACCCCTTCATCAAAATCAAACTTTGGATGATGATGTCCATAAATCATGTTCTTTTCAGGATTTGATGATCCAACAAAATAAAAACAACCAGGAACCTGATTCAAGAATAAAGAGAAATCTTCTGAACCCATGGTTTTACAATCCATATCAAATGAAAAAGAAGGAAAAACTCTATGAATAACCTGTTGCAGATCTGATGCAACCTTTGAATTATTAATTACAGCAGGTGTCACCTCATTAACTGAAAATTCCACTTTACATCCCATACCCTCACCCACTGATTTCGAAATTTTTTCCAATTTTTGAATTATTTCCAATCTTATTTGAGGGTCAAAAGATCGAATCGTTCCAGAAAGGTATACCGTATCGGGTATCACGTTAAATGTCGAACCGCCTTTTATGCTACCAAAACTGACAACTGCATTATCGAAAGGAGAAATATTCCTGCTTACAATAGTCTGTATGGACGTAATGATATGAGCTGCACTGACGATAGGGTCGATTGTTTTATGGGGTAATCCACCATGCCCACCTTTTCCATTCAAGATAATTTCAAAAGTATCTGCACCTGCCATCATTGCACCAGGATTGCTGCCTATCCAACCCAGAGGTTTTTCATTCCAAATATGCAATCCTAAACAATAATCAGGGCGAGGGTTTTCTAAAACACCATCTTCAATCGTCGCAAGAGCACCGCCCAGCCCCTCTTCAGCGGGTTGAAAAATAATTTTTATAGTTCCATTTATTTGGTCTCGGGAAGAACTAATGATTTTTGCAATTGTTAATCCAATTGCCATGTGTCCATCATGGCCACAGGCATGCATAATTCCGTCATTCTTTGAAATATAATCGGTATTGTTGTTTTCCTGAATAGGTAACGCATCCATGTCGAATCTTAACAATAACGTTGGCCCAACTGAAGTCCCTTTAAGGACACCAATAACCCCTGTTTTGCCGATATATTTTTTTACCAAAAAACCAAAATTCATTAATTCTTTGGCAATTATTTCCGAGGTTCTAATTTCCTGGAAACCCAACTCGGGATGTTGATGAAAATCTCTTCTGAAACTAACCGAATAATTGAAATTTTCTTTGGCTAATTCGAATAATTTATTTTCTATCATTGCTCTTATTCTGATTAGAAGGCCGACGTTTTCTCCAGCGAGGTCTTCTTCCTTTTCCACCTTGTTGATTTTTATTTTGATTTCTATCTTTTATTTCATTATCAGATTCGTTTTTGACAGAATTAAGTTCATCGACATCAATGGGCAAAACATTTTCTTCTGCCGTAATTTTTGGTTGGATTTGAGGATGAGATGAACCATCAGCCAATTGAATATCTGAATTGAAGAATTCTTTTCTACCTATCTCTGGGATATCGACAATTACTGCCATTTTAAGCGGTAAGACATCAAAAACCTTTCCTTCTCCAACTGGGGTGATTACCCGCTTGTTTCTCTTGGGTAACTGTTTTCTATTCTCCGCATACATTTCGTATTCATAAATCAAACAACATCTTAATCGGCCACACATGCCAGTAATTTCCGTCGGGGTTAATGAAATACCCTGTTCTTTTGCCATCCTTATGGAAATAGAACTAAAATCTGTCAGGAATTTCGAACAACATCTTGTTGGCAAGCCACATGCACCCATACCCCCGAAGATTTTTGCTACATCTCTTGGGCCGATTTGTCGAAGTTCAACTTGTGAATGATGAACAAATTTATTTATTTCTTGTTTCAGATTTTTTAATTCGACCTTATTATCCCCTTCATAACTATATAAAACTGATACTCTAGATCCATCCAGACTAAATTCAACGGAAACCACCTTTACTCCTTCAAGATTTTGAGCCGTGATTTCTTTTCTTGAAAATTCAAGTAGTTCAGATTCTCTTTCTTCATTGACTTTTCTTTGGATGAAATCTTCTTCTGTTGCTTTTCGATCAATCTTTTTCCATGAACCTTCACCGGGAGTCGAAACATCACCGATTATTTGACCAACTTCTCCTAATTGCCAACCACGTGCAGTTTCTACAACAACTTGATCTCCAGGAAGAAGGTTCATTTCTGAATCAGATTCAAAATGATAGAGTTTTCCTACTTTCGAAAACCTTACTGAGACAACTATGTGTTGGGTTTGATTTTCCATTGATTACTCAACAATTTCTAATTGAATGCTTGGGTTCCTATCTAAGGCCGCCATACTCAATTTTGCTGCGATAAGTTCTGATATATGCTGTAAAGCCCTGGCTGCTTTAGAATCCGGTTGTGAAATCATGATAGGTATTCCCGAATCGCCACCTACACGTACATCAGCAGCTAATGGAATTTTTCCAAAGAACTCTGTTTTTGCTTCTTGTGCCAATGCTTCGCCGCCACCATTTCCGAATACCTCCATGATCTGACCATCAGGCAATTCAAGAAAACTCATATTCTCAACCACACCAAGAATTGGAATATCAAGCTGCTTGAACATATATAAACCCCGACTTGCATCCTCGATAGATACTGCTTGTGGTGTTGTAACAATAACACCACCACTAATCGGAATTGATTGAGCAAGACTTAACTGAGCATCACCTGTTCCTGGGGGTAAATCAATGATGAGGTAATCCATCTCGCCCCAGGCAACATCGGACAAAAATTGGCGTATTGCAGAGTGCAACATGGGTCCACGCCAAATCAGTGGTTGGCCAGGTTTAACCAGAAAACCAATACTCATTAACTTAACACCATAAGCAACAGCAGGAATAATTTTGTTTTCATCAAAAGCTGGTAATTTTTCAACACCCATCATGGTCGGAATGTTCGGGCCATAAATATCAGCATCTAACAAACCAACACTTGCCCCAGCTTTTGCCAAAGAAACTGCAATGTTTACACTTACCGTAGATTTGCCAACACCACCTTTGCCAGAGGCAATCGCAACAACATTTTTAGCTTTCAATGACAAATTTCCACGATTTCTTCCATCAGATGGGACGTTTGAATCTAAAACAATAACAACATTTTCGACACCATTTACCGTCAAGACAGCTTCCCTTGCTTCTTTTTCGATTTTTCCTTTTAGAGGGCATGCAGGTGTGGTGAGAACTATTGTAAATTTTACTTCTGATCCATTAATGAATAAATCTTTGATCATGTTCAACGATACGAGATCTTTGTGTAATTCTGGTTCTTGCACTTTTGAAAGCGCAGCCAGAACATCTTCGTTTGTTACTTTGTTAACAGTCATTTTTTACCTTTCAATAAATTAGGAATCATTACCTTTATTATTGTTTTCTACTTCTAATTTTGATTTCTCATATAACTTTAATAAGTCAACATCATCACCCCTGAACCTACGAATAGATTGTTGAGCGCATTTTGTGCATCCTCTCATGGCTCTAAAAGAATCAGCATTACAACCACTGCAACCTACCAACCGCACGATCATAAGTACAAACGCTAATTTTTCCTGATCTTTAGCGTCATTTAAGACATAATCAATTAATTGATCCCATTGAGGACCCCTTAGTCCTTTCAATCCAGGTATTGCTCTTACAGGAAAAAGTACTTCTGTATCAGAATTGTACATATTATTCATTTACCTTTATGATCCATTTATGTTTCTTTCGCAGCTCTTGCAGCTGCTTTTTTTGCTTCCTTTTCTTTTCTGGCATCATCTTCTTCTTTAAATTGTGTTGGACGTATTTCGGCATAATATGATGCAGGTTTGAGTAATTTATCTAAATCATAAATGTGATGAGCAAATCGGTCAATATTAGCAATTTCGTAATCGTGATCCATTCGGATCGCTTCAAAAGGACAATATTCAGCACATAAACCACAGTTCATACAAATATCGATATCAATGAAGAATTTTGCAGGTTTAGGAACAGGTTTCCCTGTTTCAGGATTAGTTGACCGAGTTATCCAGATGCATTGCGGAGGGCACACTTTTGCACAGATTCCGCATGAAGTACATCGAATATCCTTTTCTCCAGATTCGCCTTCATCATACACAAGAAAAGGGATATACCGAAATGCTTCTGGAACCTTAGATTTTTCTTCAGGGTATTGAACAGTAAAAATTCCTTTTGTATCAAATGACCTGCGATCTTCAATTCCTGCTTCAGTTCCGTATCTTTTCCCTTTGTATTTAAAATCGACCCAGTAGGTTTCTAAAAAATGTTTTAATGTGATCCCCAAACCTTTGACAATTCCATTTATTCCCATTTTTTCCTCCTACCGGTCCACTTCGCCCAATACTATATCAATTGATCCAAGAATAGCAACAACATCGGCAACCTTGTAATTTAAGCACATTGGTCGTAACGACGTTAAATTTATAAATGATGGTGCTCTAACATGATATCTCCAGGGATTAGCCTGACCATTTGAGACAACATAGAAACCGAGTTCACCTTTTGGTGCTTCCACCCGCCCATACGCTTCACCAGCAGGAACTTTAACTTGATATTGTGCTTTTCCTTCAAAAACAGGTCCTTCTGGAATTTGTGAGATGGCTTGTTGAATAATGCGGACACTTTGTCGCATTTCCTCAATTCTGATCAAGTACCGGTCATAAA
Organism: Anaerolineaceae bacterium; assembly: GCA_014860845.1. The sequence goes on along the minus strand of JACZIY010000562.1, from coordinate 4,481 downwards.
TATCTCCATGATATAAAACGGGAATGTCGAAATCAAACCTGTCATAGATACTATAAGGATCTGCTCTACGAATATCGTATGGCACTCCACTGGCTCTGAGAATCGGGCCTGTAGCTGATAAATTGATGGCTTGTTCTGCAGTCAATACACCAATCCCCATACATCTTGAGCGAACAATTTCATTTTCAGTCAGCAATTGATCTAATTCATCTACCTTGCCAGGCAAACGTTCGAATGCCAAATTTTTAATTGTTTCATGTATCCCATCTGGAAAGTCGCGAACAACACCGCCAAATCGGAAGTAATTACACATCATTCGTGATCCTGAGACAGCCTCAAAAACATCCAGGATCAATTCTCTTTCTTTCAGGGCATACAAAGCTGGCGTAAAAAATGCTCCAAGATCGTTCAATAAAAATCCGGTTGACATGAAATGGCTGGCGATCCGTGTTAATTCCGCCATAATAACCCGGATATATTCTGCTCTTTCAGGAGGTTTCACCCCCATTAATTTTTCAACTGCCAGAGCATATGAAAAATTATTACTCATGGAGCTTATATAATCCAATCGATCCGTGAATGGCATATTTTGAAGGAAAGTATTTCTTTCTCCAATCTTTTCATGATTGCGATGTAAATAGCCAAAAGCAGGTTTTAAATCAACGATTGCTTCCCCTTCAATTAATGCTGCCATACGAAAAACACCATGTGTAGAAGGGTGTTGTGGACCCAGATTAATGACTATGGATTCTGTCTCCATGTCTTTGTCATTTTCAGATTTTTGTAAACCTAAATACAAAGCCTCTTCTCCGGATGCAATCCATTTATCAGGATCAAAATTTTCAGGATATTTTACATTGTCACCAAATAGATTCTTCTTTTCTATATGCTCAGCAACACCTTCTGGCCAACGAGATGAAAATGGTTTGGTATCTTCTTCGTAGTAAGCTTCTTTCCAATCCTTTCGTAAAGGAAATCCTTCAAATCCTTCCCACATCAAAATACGTCGAAGATCTGGATGTCCTTCAAACTTTATCCCTAACAAATCCCATGCTTCACGTTCCTGGAATTCTGCCCCATTGTAAATTGAAAAGAGAGATGGAACCACTGAATCATCTCTTGGTACCTGAACTTTTAATACCAGAGCGCCACCACCCAATGAACGATAAAAATGATATACAACTTCCATCATTTCCGGAAAATAATCTACACCTGTTATGGATGATACGATGTCATAACCCCAGACATCATGGATTTCTTTTGACAATTCCAACAGAAATTCTCGCGGAACAATATAACCACTATATCCTGTTCTGGTATCAATCGTGACCTTATCAGGATAAAGAGAATCTAATGAAGGCAAATCTGAAACCAATATCTGTTCTTCCATATTAAGCCTCTTCTCCTTTTGCGTCTGATTCAATTACCAATTCTTCTGTAGATGGTTCAATTTCCTTTTTAAATAAATGGTAATTTCTTGGGTCTAATAAATCTGGACCTAAAATTGGGACTGGTATTTCTTCATAAAAATCTTTTTTATACCATTCTGCATCTGATAATTTTTCTTTTTCAATTTTCTTTTGTAATACGATCAAACCATGTAGTAATGCCTGTGGTGTTGGTGGACACCCCGGGATATAAACATCAACAGGTAAAAATTTATCAATTCCTGAAACGACGTTGTAACCCTCTTTGAATGGCCCACCACCGGAAGCGCATGCCCCCATGGCTAACACATATTTAGGCTCACCCATCTGATTGAAAAGACGCACAATCTGTGGAACCATTTTCTTGGTTACGGTTCCAGAGACAATCATTACATCGGCTTGTCTGGGACTGGGTCTCATGACCTCCATGCCAAAGCGTGAAAAATCATATCGACTGGCTGCAGTGATAATCATTTCGATTGCACAACAAGCCAATCCAAACATCATCGGCCATAATGAATTAGCGCGGCTCCAGTTGTATATCCTATCCAGGGTAGTAACTGCTACCTGGTTCTGTAATTCAGGGGGAACATTAATATCCAGTTTGTTAATTTTTTCAGACTGCATCATACCCTCTTTGGTAAATGATTTAATTGATACAAAATAATTCTAACCTATGAAATGAAAAGGTCAAGTTATAATTAAGAAAATATTTTTTTGCTTAATTAAGGATAAAATGCATAAATCAACTGATGAAGAGATATTAGCGACCCTGGCACAACATGATTCTTTGACTGTTTTCGAGTTGTCCGAAATTTTAAACTTAACCAAAGCAGATATTCGATATCACATCAAGAAGTTATTGGCTAACGGTATGATCAATACAATTCAACCAGAAGCAGGTATGAGAGGTAGACCAGCACTTCGTTACAAAATTGATAATTCGTACTTTTCTCATAATCTAGTTAATTTGTTAAATGCAATGTTTTCCGTAATACCAATTAATGAAGATGATATTTCGGAAATTGCAAAATTTTACTCTTCACTAATTACATCAGAACATCCACAATCACTCATAACAAAATTCAATGCCTTGGTAATTGGTCTGAATAAGCAAAATTATGGTGCCAGATGGGAGACCCAGTTCAAAGGCCCAGTCATATATTTTTCGAATTGTCCGTATCGACAAATTGCTCAAGCTCATCCTGTCATTTGTGATTTAGACAGAAGAATTCTCGAAGTTTTTCTCGTTAAAAAGGCATCTATTATCCATACCAACGCTTTACATGGAACGAATAATTGTAAATTTCAAATTTCAATTTGATCCAGATTTCTAAACCGATTTAATTCTTTAAGATAAAATCAAGTATCAACTAAATTGAGAAAAAAATCTTCAAGGAAATAATGGCAAAAACTGTAAAATCAATTTGTGTTTATTGTGGATCAGCTGATGGCTTGAAACAAGAGTACTATGATGCGGCTTTCCATTTAGGCCAATTATTAGCGGAACAGAGTATTACACTTGTTTATGGAGCAGGTAAAACAGGTTTAATGGGAGCCGTGGCAAATGGGGTTTTGGATAACAATGGAAAAGTAATTGGCGTGGTGCCTATACTTTTAAACGAACCTCAATTGATTCATGCCAATCTCTCAAAACTTGAAGTCCTTCCAGACATTCATCAAAGGAAAGCTCGAATGAGCGAATTGGCTGATGCATTTATTGCGTTACCCGGCGGTTTTGGCACCTTTGATGAGTTATTTGAAACGCTTACCTGGGCACAAATTGGGATTCATCAGAAACCTATCGGATTATTGAATGTCAACCATTATTTCGAACCGCTATTATCCATGGTTGAACACGCCTTAAATGAAAATTTTATTTATGCAGAGCATAAAATTTTATTATTGGATGACACTGACCCCTCACGACTGTTAGAAAAAATTACAAAATTTCAACAACCAGAAGGTCTCAAACGTTGGATTTCAAGAGAATGATCAAATTCGTATATTGATCAAAAATTTCTACTCTACAGTTACCGATTTTGCCAAATTCCTTGGTTGATCTACATCCAGGCCTCTTAGGGAAGCAATATGATAAGCGAATAACTGTAGAGGTACAACTGTAATAATTGGACTTAATAACCAAGGCGTTTCGGGAATCCAAAACACATGGTCGGCCAATTCTTTTACTCGTTCATCGCCTTCCGTAGCTACCGCAATAACACTACCACCTCTGGCTTTCGCTTGTTCTATCTGGCTGATCATCTTGTCATACCAGGGATCTTTCGGAGCGATCGCAACGATAGGCATATCTCGATCTACCAAAGCGATCGGACCATGCTTCATTTCACCTGCTGGATAGCCTTCTGCATGGATATACGAAATTTCCTTAAGTTTTAATGCACCTTCAAAAGCTATTGGCATGTTGATACCACGCCCCAAATACAACGAGTTTTTAATGAATTTGAATTCTTTAGCAATATTCCGTATTACATCATCTTGCTCGAGTACTTTTCCAACCAATGCGGGAACCAGTCGTAAATCAGAAACCAATCGTTTTCTTTCATTTTGATTGATCACACCTCGTAAATCAGCCAGAAGGACAGCAAGCATGTATAAATCCGCCAATGGGGCTGTAAAAGCCTTTGTAGAAGCCACACCAATTTCTGGTCCGGTCTGCATGGATATATAACCATCAGAAATTCGCATGACTTGAGAGCCAATTGCATTCACATTCGACCAGAGAATAGCACCTTTACGCCTAGCTAATTCCATTGCAGCTAAAGTATCCGCTGTTTCACCTGATTGACTGATTGCCAACACAACTGTGTTTGAGTTGATCAAAGGATCCCGATAGCGAAATTCAGATGCAATTTCAACCTCCACCGGAATTTTTGCTATATATTCGATTAATATTTTTCCCACCATACCCGCATAAGCAGCTGTTCCACAAGCAGTTATTACAATTTTTTCTATTCTATTGGCTAATTCTTTATTCAGATTAAGCTGTGGAAGTTGAATGAGTCCATTATCAAAATCTACTCTACCAGCCAG
>JACZIY010000065.1 GCA_014860845.1 Anaerolineaceae bacterium | reverse complement strand
GTGAATCCTTTGGCTACCCAATCATTAACGCTGAACATTGGTCAACAACCTGCCATCACCAGCCTCGATAACACTACATTTGTGGTAGGCTCATCCGGTACATTTACCGTCACCAGCAGTGGCTACCCATATCCTGCTTTTACTTCTAGTGGTAGCTTACCGACCGGTGTGAGTTTGACGGACAATCTGGATGGGACTGCCACATTAGGCGGAACCCCTACGGATGGGACTGGAGGTATATTTCTATTTACCATAACCGCCGATAATGGCATTGTACCGCAAGCAGAACAAGCATTTACGTTGACCGTGAATGAAGCTCCGGAAATTACCAGCAGCGATCAGACTAACTTCAACGTGAATACTGCGGGTGAATTCAGTTTCACCACTGACGGATATCCTCTCGCTACCATCAGTTTTACCAGTACACCAAATTTACCAACTAGCATCACACTCGTTGATAATAACGACGGTACAGGAACATTGAGTGGTACTCCTCAGGCTGGGGATGGTGGGGGATATACCATCAGTCTCACAGCTGACAATGGAATTGATCCGAATGGGACACAAAGCTTTACTCTGACCATTGGCGAATCACCTGTGATTACCAGTGCAGATACAGCGACTTTTGTGGAAAGTAATCCCGGTAGCTTCACCATCACAACCAGTGGAACGCCTTTGCCAACTATCACATACAGTGGTGAATTACCGGAAGGCGTAACTATCCAGGATCAAGGAGATGGAACAGCCATACTTTCCGGAACACCGACCGCTAACACTGCTAAAACTTATCCGATCACCATCAATGCGACCAATGGAGTTGGTGGTGATGCCAGCCAGGCTTTTTCACTCGTCGTGATATCCACTGCTGGCGTTGTATCCATTAATAGCATTGAAGACAGCGGTGATGGATACCTGAGTGAGAATGAACGAACCAATGTAGATATTACTCAATTATTGGTTACCTTCAATCGCCCTATGGACCTTCAAACTGTGATGAATTCAGCAAATTACAACTTGCAAAAGGATGAGAGTGCAATCAGTATTGATTTAGTTCTTTACAACGCGCTTGAACAAACTGCAACTTTGTTTATCAATTCTGGATTGACTTTGCAGGATGGTGATTACAAACTGACTGTGAGCGGACAAATTCTTGACGAACTTGGGTATCCTATCGGAAATGAGTTTGTGCGAAATTTCAGTGTTGATACGATATCGATTGAGATCGTTCCTTTCGGCTTCACATTGGAGGATGGCACGATTTTGAAAGAAGGCATGAATTTAACCCGTACCATTCAATCTCTAAAGATCACCTTTACTGAAGATGCTGCGAACCCCACCGGTGATATTGAATCGGAGGATGTGACCAATCCGAAAAATTATCTTCTTGTTCAGGCTGGTTTAAACAACAAATTCGAAACTACATCCTGTGAATTAGGGGTTGCAATTGATGATGTTCAAATTCCGGTAGGACCTATCGTATATGATAAAAACAATGGAGATGGTCCTTTTACTGCCAGCCTGAACCTGAACAATGGAAAAGCAATACCCAATGGACTTTACCGCTTATTTGTCTGCGGTAGTACATCCATCAACGATCTGGCTGGTAACAAATTAAATGAGGGAAACGATGAAACCCTGACTTTCAGTATTCAGGTACTGAGTGCAGTTGAGAGTTTGCCGTCAACTGGTTTCGTACCCGGTGTGTTCACCAATCTGGTTGCACAGCCACCAGATTTAGTTTATGAATCATTAGGAGATTTGTGGTTGGAACTCCCCACTCAGGGTATAAAAGCCTCCATCACTGGTATTCCCTGGCAAGGAAATGATTGGGATCTAACCTGGCTTAATCAGCAGATAGGATGGCTGGAAGGTACCGCTTTCCCAACCTGGAAAGGAAATACAGTGTTAACCGCCCATGCTTATAAAGCTGACGGAACGCCTGGCCCATTTGCTTATCTCAAAAATCTCATGTTCGGTGATATTGTCATTATTCATTACCAGGGAATGAAATACACTTATGCTTTGCGCTCGCGGTTGATCGTTTCACCCAGAAATACCGCTCTGCTCTCCAGGGTAGAAAAGAATGATTGGCTGACATTAATCACCTGTCACCAATATGACGAAACGACCCAAACCTATTTATACCGTACCGTCATTCGAGCCATTTTGGTTACGGTAGAAGAAGAAAGCTAATTTCCTGCACAAGACTTGAAAGGGATGAAATTATGAAAAAAATCAACATGACAAGACGAGAATTTATGAAGGTTGCAGGGATTTCTGCCAGTGTTTTGGCTACATATCCGATCATTTCCAGATCCACCAAATTATTTCCACAGATCAGGTTCCGCCAACTCATCTTCCGTGGCACCTTTGATGGGATTATTCAGAGCTCGAAAGATGATGGTCAATCCTGGGAAAAAATGATGAATTTTGGTAACCATATCCAGGTGGTTGATTTCAATATTAATCAGGATCGGTTGATTGCAAAATTGAAACTTGGTCATAATAGTTTTCAGGTGGAATCTATGGACGGGAGAATCTGGAAGACCGCATAACCTATTTTCTGACATCGAAAAAAAGAGTAGAATAATCATCTACTCTTTTTTTAATTGGTTACGAAATAATTAATGTGATGGAAATTGCTTTAATCGTTAACAGGATTGTAGAATATTAATGATTTACATCGATCACTCTATTTATTATAATGATGAAAAGGATGAGGATTTATCCTGGACTGTGAGGTAGAATGTCTGAAATAAAAACCTATACACTCAATGAAGCACACAAACAATTTGCCATCACTACCAATGGGCTGGTGTGGCAATTATTGGAAAAGAAAGACCGGAATAAAAGTGATGAGGAGTTGATGATTCATGCCGCCCACACTTCCTGTTATCACTGGTTACAGGTTGGAACAGGTTTACATCATCAACGTGCGGAATGGCTGCTATCACATGTTTATGCCGAAATAGGTTTTTCTACTGCTGCCTTGAAACATGCTAAACGCTGTCAGGACCTGACGGAGGAATACATCGAGTTGATGCAGGACTTCGATATCGCCTACGCTCATGAATCCCTGGCACGAGCAAACGCCCTCTCCGGAAAGGTTGATGAATCCATGATGTACATTCGCAAAGCAGAGATGAGTGGTCAGGCAATTGCGAAAGATGAAGACCGTAATATCTTTTTCACTGATTTCAATGGTGGCAATTGGTATGGAATAAGGTAATGATTAAAATAAATAACCCTATTTATCCATGAAAAATCGAGAAGGAACATCTTCTCGATTTTTGATTTACTTGTGATTTTTTTTTAGAAAATTTGATTAATCTACTGCTACCATAACATTGGATGCTTTGATAACAGCATACGCAACTCTGCCTTCAACCAATCCCAATGTCTCAACTGAACTATTGGTGATGATGGAAACAACCTGGGTGCCACCT
>JACZIY010000561.1 GCA_014860845.1 Anaerolineaceae bacterium | reverse complement strand
TCATTCGCCGCCAGGGATTTATAAGCACCAATCATTTTCCCAATGGTTTGTCCAGGAGATGACTTCTCAATCGAAATAATGCCATGAATATGATTCAGCATGACAATAAATGCGTCCAAATGAATACCATTGAAGCGTCCTGGTAATTGAAACCATTGATCATTCACGATTTTGCCTATTTGGTTCATGACCATTTCTTCCATTATTATTTCTCCAAATAATGGTTGGTGACCATGAGTACAAATAGTAATGAAATATAAACCCTCTTTCGAATAATCAAATCCCTTTAAGCGAATGGATTGCCGATTGTGAATGGCCTTGTTGTATTGCATGATGATGGCTCCAATGAATGTTATTGTTGTGTTGATATGATTCTATTCGAATTTTGTTGGAAAAGGAAAAAAATTCGGTATCATTTTATAGTAACCTTCAGCTTGCAACTTATTTAACAGGTAACGCGGTGTTTCCACCGCGTTACCTTATCCAAAACCCATTCAATAAAGGAGTCAAACTACAGAGGCTCACCCAACCACTGTCGTATGCACATTAAATTGCGGAGGTTGTTCCATATGCTTCTTGACCGCACATTGCTCCGCGGATCGCACCAGCGCGTTGTAATACTTTTCCGGAAATTCCGGTGGCACCTGAATATCGATCTCAACGTTGCCGACCAACCCGGTAAACGGATCGCTCTGCAAGCGCTGCACCAGGCGGATGCCTTTGGTATCCAGACCACGCTGTTTGCAGAAGCCGAGGACATAAATCCCGGCGCAGGTAACCAATGATGCTAAGAAAGTTGCGAAAGGCGTCGGCGCGGCACCTTCTCCACCACCCATCGGTGGTTGATCAGTCTTAATCGTATATTGCCCAAAATGAGCATCCACTCGCGCTCCACCCGGAAAATCTACTACCATTTCCATATTTCACAATCTCCTCGTTCTACAATGTTTTTATATTCAACCAATTAGATGCAATGACCAGCAAAAAGTTACAAATTAGCTTATGGTTCACATTTTTTTTGCTTTCAGCTTTGAGCCGTCAGCTGTCAGCCAGGTGTATAATATTCATTACTAACCATTCTCCCTTACGGATAACAAATCGATGATCCCATCACCAAAACCTACCAACCGCCCTTCCGGCATGCTCGGTCTGACCATCGTCCTCGCCGGGCAGTCAATTTCGATCCTCGCTTCCGGTATGACTGGCTTTGCCCTCTCCATCTGGGTCTTTCAGAGGACGTCCAGCGCAACTTCTCTCGGTATCATGACCACCGCATTCACCCTGCCCTACCTGCTGATCATTCCGTTGGCTGGTGTGTTGGTGGATCGCTACAACCGCAAGCTCATGATGGCTGTCAGCGACCTGGCAGCCGGGTTAGGCACCATTGCCATCCTCATCCTGCACCTTACCGGCAATCTGGAAGTCTGGCATTTCTATGTAGTCAATGTCATTATTGGTCTGGGCAACGCCTTTCAATGGCCAGCTTACTCCGCTGCTATTACCACGATGGTGTCCAAAGACCAATACGGCCGCGCCAATGGCTTGATGTCCCTCGTTCAGGTCGCACCGCAAATCGCTTCTCCGTTATTGGCCGGTGCTCTCCTACCTATTATCGAGTTGAATGGTATCCTCCTCATTGATATTATTACCTTTATCCTCGCCATTGCTGCACTTCTATTCGTCCACATCCCACCGCCCATTCAGACCGCGGATGGACTGGCAGGCAAAGGCAACTTCTGGCATGAAGTCACCTTCGGCTTCAAATATATTTTCCAGCGAAAGCCGTTGCTTGGCTACGTTATCCTCATATTCATCGCCAACCTTTTCCTTGGCTTTCCCAACAGCGTGCATGTCCCCCTGGTACTCCTGCGCACCGGCAACGACAGCCTGATTCTCGGATCGGTGCAGACTGCCGGCGCTATTTCCTGGACGATCGGATCGTTGCTCATGAGTGCCTGGGGTGGACCGAAAAGGCGTATGTATGGTACGCTCTTTGGCTGGATGTTTTACTGTATATTTGGCAATGTCCTTTTTGCGTTGGGACAGGGGCTTTCATCATGGATACCGCTTATCCTGCTGGCCGGGCTGGGATCCAACGTCGGTATCGCCACCAGTCAGGCAATCCTGCAGGCAAAAGTCGCCCCGGATGTGCAGGGACGTGTTTTCTCTGCCCGACGCCTACTCACATGGTTCCCGGATACCTTCACGCCCATCCTGGGGGGTCTGCTCGCAGATCGTATCATGGAACCTGCCTTGCGCTCACAGACCTGGCTTTCCAGCACCTTTGGCTGGCTGGTTGGCACTACACCTGGCTCTGGGATAGCGTTGATCATGGTCATCGCCGGAGTTCTCATGATCCTGACCATGTTCACCGGCTACCTGATCCCCAGCATTCGTAATATGGAAGATCTACTGCCGGATCATGAACAAGGGTGAAGAAAAGCTGACGGCTGATGGCTGATGGCTCAAATTGGTCGGCTGTCGTGAATGATGTCGTCGTAGATGGAATCAGTCATGAGAGGTTTGCTCCATCAGGGTCGAATCCTATGAGCTGCCAGGTGCAAGCAAGTCCAGAAGCTTGCGTAGCGCTTCTAACTCTTGCGCGGTCAATGTCACACCTTTGCCCATGGTCGTCCCATCTGGAGACCATTCGCGGATGTCGTACTTGGGCTCGCGGTCATTCCACGAAACGAGATT
>JACZIY010000560.1 GCA_014860845.1 Anaerolineaceae bacterium | reverse complement strand
GATTATAACAATGTTATTGTATTCGATTTCTCTTTCCTTCTACCTGAAAATATTATACAAATTAAAAATCCCTCAACTTCCTATGAGGGATTTGAAAAAAAATGGGTGAGAATTATTCAGTTAGCAAAGTTAGTGTATCCAGGTATTCCTGACGTTGGGCAATAAAATTCAGAAAATCATCAACTGCCTGATCATACACATCAAAATCAACCAGACTTCTTTCTTCGTTGACTGAATGAATTAGATCCGAATACTCATTCACGATGTTCGCCAAGAAGTCACCTTGAAAAACCTGTTCATACACCAAATTCAATTTCTCCTCGTAGAGCGATCTAAAAGTTGAGTTTCCGAGGAAGCGGGAAATTAACACATTTTGACCACCGCCCATACCACCTCGTCCACCCATTCTGCCACCTGGAAAGTCAGTTGGGACCTCAGAGAGAGTGATATCGTAGGAAGCAGAACCTCCTAATTTTCCAAAACTCTCGTTCGCATCCCACATCAATACCGTGAACTGGCTGGAAATATCATCATAATACAGGTAAAAATTGTTGTTCATGCTAATCATCGAATCAGTGTTCACCACCATCGCGTTGACTGCCAGATACAAGGCAAATGAATCCACATCCAACCAATCCGGTAATTCGGCTTCAAAAGTCAAATCATCCGCTACTTCTAAAAACCTCATAAATGAAATCAAGGGCAATAAGTCAGCATCGTTTTTCCGGGTTTGTTGGGTGAAACTACCCGCATAGCTACTGGGATCTTCTCCCTTATAATTCAAGGTTGAGCCTAATTCAGCTTTGTACAGAACTCCGTTGCTGTTTTCAAAGTTTTCATCAAGATAAACCTGATTGACTAATTCCGATACCACATATAGGCTTTCTGCCTCATCATTAATTTTGAATCCGGTATAGGATGTCTGGGTGGCAGGTATACCTACCAGGTTGGCAATCTGATTAGTGATTGGTTCCTCCAATAAAGCCTCATCATAAAAAGCCCCATAGGTACGAATCGCTATGGATGTAAGTCCCTGGTAGGTCTGACCAGATTCGAATTCATCGAATTTGATCATGAATGGGATCTTCACCTCACCATCATTCTGACCCAATCGATTCATGTCTGGGAATCCACCATTTCCAGGCGCAGGGAAATTACCTTGTTGGTCATCAGCTTGCTCATCGAAGTTGGGTGGAATTTGATCGTTATCTGGATTTTCCTGATCTGCTGCAGGAGGTTGAAGATCTTGTGGTGGTTGAGGTCTTTCCCCAAAATTCGGAATTTCTCCTCCTTCTGGTATTTGTGGGATTTGTCCCATGTCGGGTCTTACCCCAGGGAAAATTCCCTGTCCCATACCTCCCATGTTCATGTTCCCACCCACTGCCGAGCGCAAGGAAGCGTTTCCCTTCAAACGGATGCCCACATCATTGATGCGGACTCCATCAATGATCACATCTGCGTGAAAATAATCTTTCTCTCCGGTTTGCTGATAGGTAGAAATCATGGTGTCATAATCTTCATCGGACATAAGTACCTGAATGCTATGAACGATCGTATTATCAAACAACTCTTTATTATTTGAAAAATCATTCTCTTTTTCACTCACCCATTCTGTTCCCAAATTTGATTGAGTGGTAAAAGCTGTAACTCTCTGGTCTCCTAAAATAAAAGTAAGCAAAGAAAGAACCATGAGAACCAATAATAGTATGGGAGAGTAACGACGAAAGTTAAGACTCATTTCTTGCCTTTCTGTTATAAGTCGGTGTTATTGTAACCAGCTATTAAGGTGACTTTATTATTGCCATTCAAATTCTTAATTTCGCTCAGAAATTCCTGAATCTGGCTGGATTTCTTCATGCCGATGCTATAGGTTAATTCGGTCAACATGCCACTATGAACAGAATCGACACTGATCAATTCAGAGGATGTGGTGAATTTGAGAAATGGAGTATCAAACAGTTTATCGAAAGGTGCTCCATTCGGAACCTGTACCCTTAAAATTTGACTTGCCATCTCTCGTGCAAACCAATTGAACCGCGTCATTAATATGATCATCAGGCTGATGACAACCGCTGCGACAACTGCCAGGAAGTAGAATTTTGTACCAACGGCCATACCAACAGCCATGGAGAAGAAGATAAAACCTACGTCCCTGGTCTCCTTAACCGCATTTCGAAAGCGGATGATGGATAATGCTCCAATTAATGAGAAAGCCCGGGCTATATTGGAACCAACAATCATCATGACCAGTGCCACTACCATACTATTAATCACCAGTGTGAACACAAAACTTTGAGTATAAGAGGTCCCTCGGTGAGTCTGTTTATAAATCCAACCAATAAACGCACTCAGAACAAAGCTGAGTACCATCACAATGACGACATCCAATACTGAAAATTCTCCGGTTAAATCTTGAAATGTAAAAATATCCATGTTCGAACTCCTTTTGATGTTATTTGAAATTAAATTGCTGAAAGCAAATAATTTACTGAAAACGATGGAAAAACATTTGATTGATCGATACTGCGGCAATACTTGCTGACTCGTACCATTCGTAAGTTGTAACTGGCAACCATTTCTGTTAACCAGTAAGGGATACGCTCGTTTACTTTTATCTCCATGATTACCTGATCCGGATTAAACAATGATGTGTTCTGTGACAGACCATTAATTTCTAAGGGATACGTTTGCGAAACCATTTTTGTATCAAATGTAACCCGCAAGCCAATATCAAAATCACCACCCACAAAAGCCTGTCGTTGATAGTGAACAATACTCACCGGTCTCAAGTTGTATTGCCAGGTAAATGCCTGAATTTCCTGGACAACCTGTTGATCCTCAATGCTTATTTCGCCAGGAGGTTGACGAAGATTGCATAAAGAGATGGCATCACTGTAAGGTAAGATAATGCGCCGCTTTTGCGTAACACGATCGATGCGTTGTTTGATTTCAACAAATACCGGCGTACCTTCAGTTGCCTCTTCATTGGAATCATAATTTCGGATACGAAGTTTACGGCGATAACGCACCCCATCCATTTTCTCCCAATAACAGCGGTAGTCCGGAGAGTCGTAATATAAACTGGTGATCGAATAATTGCCATACCCATTGCTGTGTTCATCTGGTTGGAGATAATCCTGCAGGGTTTTTCGAATTTCTTCAGCTTGTTTCATGGTAATCAGGTACTTCAACTCAAATCGGTTAAAATGCCGGATGGAATGGCTGAGCGTAGACATGGGTACTCCTTATTTTTTGAATAAATTTCAGTCATGTTTCTAGCTATAGTCTAAAAAATTAGGCTGTGAAGAAGCCATGAAGAATCTGTGAATCTGCTGAGAAAATAAAAAAATCAATCATTTTTCACAGCTTTTTCAAAGAATTATTCATTATGCTTATGTGGTAAACAGATTAGAATTAGAAAAATGAAGATGATGAAAGTATTAATTGTTGACGATGACCCAAAATTACTCAAAATGCTGCAACGCACATTGATATACGAAAATTTAACAGTGTTCACAGCCAGTAACGGTGTGGAAGCCCTACCCATGGTGAAAATTCATCAACCCGATTTGATCATCCTGGACTGGATGATGCCACATATGGATGGCCTGACCTTCATTCAACGCTTACGAGACCAGGATGATCACACGCTGGTTTTGATGTTAACTGCCCGTGATGCCATTGAAAATCGAGTTGAGGGTTTGGAAAGTGGTGCTGATGATTATCTGGTCAAGCCTTTTGCCCCAGCAGAATTGGTAGCACGGGTACATGCTATCCTGCGCCGCGTGGAAAACAAACCTGAGCAGAAAAAACTAACTTATGCGGACATGTCCCTGGATCCTTTCACAAGAGAGGTGTTACGAGGTGAAAGATCTATCAACCTGACCGTGACCGAATTCAATCTGTTGCAAATCCTAATGCGTCACCCACGGCAGGTGTTGGAGAGGAGTCAGATTTTAAGCGAGGTTTGGGGTTATGACTTTGGGGGTGATGACAATGTATTGGAAATTTATATTGGCTATTTACGAAAAAAGCTTGAGAGTGAAGGCGATTCTCGCCTGATTCAAACCGTTCGGGGTATTGGTTACGTCTTGCGTGAGGAATGATGTCCATACGAACTCGCCTTACCTTAATATACACAATTATATTGACATTAACCCTTACGGTTTTTGGTGTTGCTTTATACACAATACAAGCACAGGATACGATTAACTCGCTAAAAAAGGACCTGATTTTTTCTGCTAATCGCTTTGCAGATGCAACCCAGAAAACCAGCACACGTCCATTGCCCCCTCCCGATGCTGGAAATATTCCACCACTGCCATTCGATAAATTTTCCAGTGAACAGGAATTTCAATTCGTCTCGGAGCGTGAATTGGTTCGTGTTCTGGATATGGATGGCGAGTTAATTGCCAGTCCATTTGGGCGAGAAGGGGATCAATTACCCTTAGACCAGGAAGGTTTAACAGCATTACAAACCCAAAATGAATGGTGGGAAATTGCTACCGTTTCAGATGAGCGCATGCTCATATATAGCCGAACTGTATTCAGAAATAATGAAGCTATTAATATTGTCCAGGTTGCCCGACCATTAACCGAACGTGACCGCACGCTTCAATCGCTGGCGACCACGCTTTTTATTGCTGGATTGTTAACCGTGCTGAGTGCATTTGGTATTGGATGGTTTTTATCAGGGCTGACATTACAACCGATTCAAAGAATTAACCAAACAGCCAATGAAATTGGAGAAAAAAGGGACTTTTCCCAACGAGTGAATTATCATGGACCAAACGATGAAGTCGGGCAACTGGCGTACACCTTCAATGCCATGCTCTCCAGGTTGCAGGATGCATTTCAGAAAGTGGAACATGCACTGGAGATGCAGCGTAATTTTGTTGCAGATGTCTCACATGAGTTGCGTACACCATTAACCACATTGCGAGGTAACCTGGGATTGTTGCGGAAAAATCCTCCTGCTCCGGTGGATGTCCAGGCTGATATTCTCAATGATATGGTGGATGAAAGTGATCGACTGATTCGATTGGTGAATGAGCTTCTAATTATGGCTCGAGCGGATGCCGCCAGGAATTTGGCCAATGATCCTGTTGAGATTTCCGAATTACTGGATGAAACCTGTCGGCAAATGAAACAGATTGATCCAAAAATTGTTATCCATCAAGATATTTTACCGGATCTTGTGATCAAAGGTGATCGTGATGCGGTGAAACAAATCATATTAATTGGTTTGGATAATGCTATCAAGCATTCGAATAGTGAAATTCAAGTTCATGCTAAAAGGGTTGACGGTGAGGTTGTAATTCACATCAAAGACAGGGGAGAAGGGATTTCTGCTGAAAAATTAGGACATGTTTTTGATCGTTTTTGCCGTGGGGACGAAGATTCTGCGCTTATGCCAGGTTTTGGTTTGGGATTATCGATAGCCAAAACCCTGGTAGAAAAAATGGGTGGCTCCATTCAAATGGAAAGTGAATTCAATAAAGGCAGCAATTTAATCATTAAATTTCCTCAAAATGCCTAGCTCTAAAATAAACCGAATTGTTTTCCAAACAATTTTC
This sequence comes from Anaerolineaceae bacterium, assembly GCA_014860845.1. Next base: position 563 of record JACZIY010000560.1, on the reverse strand, counting down.
AGAATAAAACCAGAAGGGCGGATTGAGCAGATAGGCTATCTTCTCCTATATAATCATTAATGAAAAAAGATGAATTAGAGGAGAGGGATATGATTCCAAACCAATGGTATGTGATTCTTGAATCACGTGAAGTGAAAGCTGGCAAGCCAATTGGATTTACCCGCATGGGAGAAAAAATGGTTGCCTGGAGAGATTCCACCGGTAAAATTGTCGTTCAAGGAGATGTTTGCCCACACAGGGGAGCAGCATTACATCAGGGTAAGATTCTTCATGATCACATTATGTGTCCATTTCACGGATTTGAGTTTGATTCCTCTGGCGCTTGTCAACATATTCCAGCCAATGGAAAAAATGCAGCACCCCCCAAAATACTGCACGCCAAAACTTACAAGAGTGTTGAAAGGCATGGATATATCTTTATCTGGTGGGGCGATGAGCAAACTTCCTATCCAGATTTACCCATCTTTGAGGAGCTTGAAAACGGTTATTACTTTGCAGATTATAAAGAACGTTGGAATATCCACTATTCACGGGCGATCGAAAATCAGTTGGATGTATTTCAT
>JACZIY010000559.1 GCA_014860845.1 Anaerolineaceae bacterium | reverse complement strand
TTTACTGCTGAACCGGATCATCGCAGTGTGCAAGTTGCTTTTTGGTATCCACAGGCAAAATTGGAGAATGAATTATTTCCTTTAATCATATTTTCTCATGGTGGACTGGGGACGATAACCAGCAATGAATCGTTGTATCTTGAATTGGCCAGTCATGGCTATGTGGTTTGTTCCATTGGCCACCCATACCATGCGTTGTGGACAAAAGATGATAAGGGTTCATTAACCTGGGCTAATAAGGATTACTTCAGGGAATTACAGGAAGAAGATCCAGAAAAGAATTTGGCGCAAAGTTATAGCTACTACCAAAAATGGATGAAAATCCGAACAGATGATATTAATTTTGTGCTTGACAACTTCTTGGACAAAGCAGATACCAGGCTTGAAGAGATTTACGCAAGGATTGACGTTGATAGAATTGGAATGATCGGGCATTCCTTAGGGGGCTCCGCAGCCTTAGCCATGTCCCGACTGAGGGATGATATTGATGTAGTCATCGCACTTGAATCCCCATTTCTTTATGACATTGTTGGTGTTGAAAACAATGAATTTATTTGGTTGGAAGAGGAATATCCAGTCCCAGTCATGAATATTTATTCAGATAGTTCCTGGGAGAATCTTACAAATTGGCCTCAATATGCCCAAAATGTAACGATGTTATCTGTTTCAAAAGATAATGTCTCAAACTTGTATTTAGCCGGGGCGGGTCATTTTTCTCTGACCGACTTATCACTTGCCAGTCCAGTTTTTACGAGAATTTTAGAAGGAGATAAATCTTCTGTCGAGAGTAGAATATATTTAATAAATGTCAATAACGAGGTTCTCAAATTCTTAAATCGATATCTCAAGTAGCAGATCAATACATTGGAAAAGATCAGTTTTCTCTGTGTCTAAAGTCTCCAGTGACAGCTTACTTATCTTCGTCGAATTTTGAAAAGAAACGTTAATGAAAATTCTGAGATTAATTTTCGTATTATTACTCCTGGAGTGCTAAAATAAAGAATCGTAATAAAGATTTCTCGAAAACAAATTTCATATGAAGAGGTCATAAAGGTATGTCTGATAATGTGAGGTCCTTTTTTCAACCAAAATTATCCTCTTCTGTAATGCCAGGGGAGGAAGAGCAACAAATTAAGGCTAAATTTCTTTTGCCGATTATTCAAATTATCTTGTTTTATGATGTCTTTTCTGCTGTGATCGCCCTTATTTCTCAGAACTTTGCAATCGTGATTACTTTGGTCATATCTGCGGTGATTCTTTTTATTAGTCTGAATCTACTCAAGCACGTAAGCTATAAATGGTCTGCAATATTATTTATTATTCATGGATATGCTTTATTAACAACATCACTTCTATTTCAAGGATCACACCAATTATTGACCATATTGGGGGTTGTGTTTATTTTGATCGTCTCCGGAATTGTTCTTAAACCAAAAGCATTCATTTTTTCCTTTCTTGTCAGTGCTTTATTGATCGTCTTTTCCGTTTTTGATGTAATTCAACCATTTTTTCCAACACCAGGGTTGCCGGTGTGGTTTACAGGTTGGGTCAGTCTGATGGTAGTCATTGGGTTATTCGGCATTCTCGCCTATTTAAGTTATCACGCCATCGAGCAGTCATTACAGCTTGCAAAAATGGCGAACCAGGCAAGCTATCAAGTTGAGCAAGAGAAGAAGAAATTTGAGTCAATCGTTGAACAAAGCCCGCAATCCATTTTTATTACTGACCTGGATGGAAAGATTCAATATGCGAACCCCACATTTACTGAATTAATGGGATATTCTGCAGACGAGTTGCTGGATAAAACACCTCAAATTTTGAAGACCGAATTCACACCACCTGATTTTTATAAGTATTTATGGGAAACGATCACAAGCGGCGAGAAATGGGTCGGTGAATTTGTTAATCGTCGCAAGGATGAGTCAGTCATTTATGAATCCGCTGTTATTGCTCCACTGACTGATACTAGCGGTGAAAAAACCCATTATGTGGCTTTTGAGAATGACATTACTTCACAAAAAGAAATGGCTTATGAAATCAGCGAATTGGAAAAACAACTGCAGGAGAAATCAAAAGATACCGCACAATTAAATGAACAACTACAGGAACTAACACTGCGCGATCGATTAACCGGTTTGTATAATCGTGTTTACCTGAGTGAAATCCTGGCACGTGAGATCTTCCGTTCAGTGCGAGCAAGAAATCACTTAGTTTTGATGATTATCGATGTTGATCATTTTCGATTGATCAATGACAGGTATGGTTTTTCCACCGGTGATAGCGTGCTTCAGAGTATTTCGAAAAGTATTTCGGAATCCATGGAACGATATGATTTAGCCTTTCGATATGGGGACGATGAGTTTTTGCTGCTGTTTTCAGGAGATACAAAAGAATTTGGAATGACCCGCGCAGAGCAATTAAGAGATACTTTTGAAAATCATTCTATTCAATGCGATGAACATGAGATTCCCGTGACTGTTTCAATCGGTATTTCGGTTTACCCGCCGCATGGCAAGAATGAGAATGCACTAATGACCACTGCGGAAAAAGCACTTGAGATTTCCAGGCAATCCGGTGGTAATCGAGTTACGCTTTGGAAGGAGGAATTAAATGAAGAAACGTGATTTGGTACTGCAAGTATTGGATGAAAATAGTCATCAGCCTTACATCCCGGCAGCGTTTTTCCTGCACTTTGACCCGCAATATCACCACGGCCAGGCTGCTATCGATAAGCATATGGATTATTTCCGTTATACCGGTATGGATTTCGTCAAAATTCAATATGAGACTGTATTTCCCTTCCGAGAAGAAATCCGCAAACCAGAGGATTGGCTGAAGATGCCACGCTATGACATGGATTTCTATCAGGATCAGGTTGATATTGCTCGTGGTCTGGTAGAGGCAGCCGGGAAAGAAGCCCTGGTGATCATGACCCTGTATTCACCTTTCATGTGTGCTGGGCACACGGTGGGTGGAGATGTGCTTGTGGAACAGATTCGTGCAGACCCGGAAGCGGTGAAAAAAGGGATGGAGATCATTACTGAAAGCCTGCGTACCTTTGTGCGTGCCTGTATCGCTGCCGGTGTGGATGGTTTTTATCATTCTACGCAGGGTGGCGAAGCCAGCCGTTTGGAGGGTTTGACTCTGTTTGAGGAATGTGTGAAACCTTTTGATCTCTCCCTGATGAATGAGATCAATGAAAAATGTGAATTCAATATTCTGCATGTCTGTGATTACGTGGATGGTTATACCGACCTGACCCAATTCCTGGATTATCCGGGTGATGTGGTCAACTGCAGTTTGAAGCTAGGTGACCAGCACTTAAGCACTGAGTATGTATCTAAGCTGTTTGGGAGACCGTTCATGGGCGGGGTGGAACGTCTTGGTACGATTCTCAACGGATCTCCAACAGCGGTGCAAACAATGGTGCGACAAATCCTGACAGATGCACCCGAGCGGTTAATTCTAGGAGCGGATTGCACCATTCCATCCACGGTGAATTGGGAAAACCTGAAAACGGCCATTCAAACAGCTCACGATTATCGCCAGTGATGAGAGTAATGAAGAACCCATTCTATAACAATGAACAAAAGCGCTTACGTGCCCTGTGGCGAATTCTGATCCAGGGAGGACTGTTCCTGGTGGGATTAACTCTCATCAGCACAGTGCTGGGGGTAATTGCAATGCTCGTCATGGCTGTCAGCGGTCAGGCTGATCTGGAATTGCTGTTCAATCAGGATGCACTGATGGATGTTATGATGAGCCTGGGAGGGGGCTGGTTTTTCGCACTGAACGGGATTGGTACGGTGGTGGTCATTTTCCTGACATTCCTGCTGGCTGGTTGGTTACTGGATCGGCGGAAATTTGTGGATTTTGGCTTTCACTTTTCTCGTAAGTGGTGGCTGGACTTGGGATTTGGGTTGGCTTTAGGTGCAGTTCTGATGATGCTGATCTTCCTGATTGAATTAGCATTTGGCTGGATCACAATTGAAGGCACCGTGCGAACCAGTGGATCCTCCTTCCTGAGCGGCTGGCTGGCAGTTTTGGTAGGGTTCATTTGCGTGGGGATTTATGAAGAGATGTTGTTTCGTGGATATCATTTACGAAATCTTGTTGAGGGCTTAAATTGGA
>JACZIY010000558.1 GCA_014860845.1 Anaerolineaceae bacterium | reverse complement strand
TTTTTCACCACCCATGTTCACCATCTGAAATTGTTGAAAGGATTTCGATGTATGATGTTGGATTCTATCCGTTATATCCAACAAATTTTAATAATCTAATTGCTTTACCTAATAAATTCTTCGAATTCATCGCTGCTGGTTTAGCTGTTTGTATTGGTCCATCACCTTCGATGGCTGAAATTATTGAACAATATAATTGTGGCCTGATAGTCCCATCTTTTGAACCTGAATTATTTGCAAATGCCCTAAATCATACTGATGCACCAAAATGGGACGAACTAAAAATGGCTTCTCTCCAAGCCAGGTATGATTTAAATGCTGATGTTGAAATGAAAAAGTTGATAAATATTTTTAAAGAATTGTTAGAATGACAATTATCACAATAAGAATGCATAACGAAGACTTGAAAATTAGTTGAAGTTTTTCTGAATAAGAATCCTAAATTATTTTCTATCAGGGTTGGATTGGTTATGGTAAAATTTCACTTATCATTTATGAATATATATAAAATAGGGAAGGTAAGTAATATTGTATAAAAATAAAGTCGTAGCTGTAGTCGTCCCGGCCTACAATGAAGAAAAGCTAATTGATAGAGTCATCAACACAATGCCTCCTTTTGTAGATTATATTATCGTTGTTGATGATGCCAGTAAAGATAAAACCTGTCAGATTGTCGAAGAATTCCAAGCGAATGATTTAAAAAAAATCATTTTGATTAAACATAAAAATAATAGTGGTGTTGGTGGTTCTATCGCTGATGGTTATTTGTGGTGTCGAGATAATGAGATCGACGTGGCTGCTGTGATGGCTGGTGATGCTCAAATGGACCCAGCAGATCTTGAACGCCTCTTGGATCCAGTCGTAGAGGATAAAGCAGATTATTCAAAAGGCAATCGATTGTTCACTGGAGATGCATGGAACCAGATACCAAAAATTCGGTATATTGGAAATTCATTACTTTCTTTAATGACAAAAATTGCCTCAGGATATTGGAGTATCGCGGACTCTCAATGTGGCTATACTGTAATCAATCGAAAAGCTATGAAGATTATTAAATGGAAACACATGTATGCTCGTTATGGACAACCTAATGATCTTCTTGTTCGATTAAATATTAGCAATTTGAGAGTCGTAGATGTTCCAGTTCGACCTGTCTATAATATTGGAGAAAAGAGTGGAATTGTTCCGCTATTAATCATTCCAAAAATGCTTGGGTTACTTTTTAGGCTTTTTAATTATCGCTTGATTCAAAAATATCTGATCCGAGATTTTCATCCATTGCTTCTTTTCTACGCGATCGGGCTC
>JACZIY010000557.1 GCA_014860845.1 Anaerolineaceae bacterium | reverse complement strand
CTATTATACAAAACTGCATGGGCAGTATGAATGTATAGGATAAGTTAGAACATCCAAATACCAGATGGTAGTTCTTTTCCTACAAAACAGACCAACTGACGTTTTTATCTCTATTGTTTACGATTTTCATAATAGGCCGACTCCGTACCCACAACCAAATTGTTTGTGTGAAATTTGCGATCGAGAATCCAATTAATCCAACAAATAATCCCGTATATTCACCATTTACCACTCCAAGCCCCAGAACGATCAAGACGGTAACCAGAAAAATTGCCATACTTTCCGGGATGCCACGGGTATTACGGCTATATAAAATAGCACCCTGATACCATGATTGAAGGACACTTAAAATTGGCATTGGTAATCCAAACCAGAAACCTATTCTGGCTAATTCATCCAATGTGGGAGGTAATCCTGATACATAACTGAACCAAAGAAAAGCCAGTGGTGTGACAGCAAGTAAAAAGTGAAGCCCAACAAGGGAAATTGATAAATTCATTGAAAACTTTCGTAATTCTTTCGATGATCCTGGCTGGTCCAGAATAGCTACCACAACTTCATTAAATGCCAATCCAAGGCTGCGCAGCATAAATATCAGGCCACTTACCACCGACCACACAGCCAGAGAATCAAGCGCTCTGGGCATACGACTCAATGCGGCACTGCCAATCGGTTGCCAGACCAAAGAGAGAAATGAAGTCAGCGCTAATGGAATATAAAATGCGAAAAAAATCTTCCAGGTTAATGGTTCAGTTTTTTTAGCAGGTTGAAGTTGATATTTCAATATGGGTCTTACGCGAATCCCGGAATAAATTGCCTCAGCCAATGTACTCAAACCTTGCGAAATCGCTCCGATAATATAACCAGGAATGGATCCAATCATCAAACCGGTTCCTAAAACAAGCACATCAGTACATAAACGCACAATCGTACCCACACCAACAGCCCGTGAGTGTCCAAAGCGGATCATGACGCCTTGTTGAAAACGACGATAAGCGATCGACCAGGTCCAGGGTAACATGAACCGTAAGCCCATTCTGCCACTTTCGATGATTTCTTCCGGTACACCTAATAACTCAACTGCCACGAAATCATATAAAGGAGTAAAAGCCACCAGAAAATGAAGAAAAGTTAACGATGCTCCCATGATCATCATGAATCGAAAGATCTTTTGATACGAATCCCAATCATTACTTAGCGCAGTAGACGCGGATAATAACATGATGACGGGTGCTTCAATAATCAAAGCCAAAGGAAAAACAATCCCCCCATGTGTGGCCAGACTGATCTCCGGGTTTGCCAGACGTGCCATTACAGCGGTAATCATTGGTATTTCTACACCCATTAACAGCCAGGAGGCTGCCAATGGAAACCAAATTTTAATAATCTTTTTTTGCTGTGCACTAATTATTAATTTTTGCATTCTTCGAAGTATTCTAATGCAAATATGAAAAATAACCAGTTAATCTGATTTAATTAAATTTTCTTATGGATGGATGAATCAAATTAATGATTCCAAA
>JACZIY010000556.1 GCA_014860845.1 Anaerolineaceae bacterium | reverse complement strand
TCTTCCATGGGGCGATAACTGGCTTGAATTTCCATAAAGCTTATCCAGTCAATTTTGATGACATCATATGTAAACAATAAACCGATGATCAGAGGGGTAACCAAAGCACCCATAACGAGAATTAATTTTTTTATCATGGTTGTTTTATCTCCTCTACATCAACAATTTCTGCCCCTAGATCCTGTAATTCAAAACAGGTATCTTCATCCGCATTTGTTGGACAATTGAAGAGAATGCCGATGTAGCCATCACCGATTTTGGGATGGTAACCTTTAGGACCAAATGAAGGTGAAAGCATTTCAACAAACACACCCAAAAATGTGCTGATCAACAACCCCAGCATGGTTAATTCGAATGTAACGACAATCGATGTCGGAATGGGTGTGAGCGGCATGCCACCGACTGATAATTTATACATGTTTGGGACCAGAAAGTTCAGCAACATGGCAATAATGAAACCAAACAAGGCACCTGCAACAGCAATTTGAGGTACGCGCGTCCAGGACATCGGCCTTCCCAGTATTTTTTCAGAGAATGGTACACCCGAGATGACGGAAATATCTTTATCAGAAATTCCATGGTGGTGGAGTGTCTCGATGGCTTCTGAAGCCTGGTCAACCTGGTCTTCCTTAAAGAGGATCATACGAACATTGGTTTCCATTTTCTCCTCCTATTCCAATTCCGTAACCGAAGGAATTTCGGTTTTTCCAATTTTTCGTAAAGTATGGCTCATTTGACCTTCCTGAACTTCCCAGACAGGTACCAGAGGAATTAATCTGGAAGCGATCAGATACAGGAAAATAAACAAACATAAGGTGCCCAGCGCAATGCTGACTTCGATGATGGTGGGATTGTAAATGCCCCAGTCAAATGGACTTCTCTGATGACCTAATGTCAGGGGGATGATGGTGTAGCGTTCAGCATACATACCTACATTCACCAATAATGTGATGATGAACATCAGCCAGGGAGTACGCCGAACTTTCTTGTTCCACAGGAATAACCATGGAATGGCTACATTGCAGATGAGCATTGTATACCAGACCCATGCGGATGGACCAGTTGCGTGTAAGGTAAGAATTTGTTGTAGAACAGCATCGCCACCATACCAGGCAAGAAGATATTCATTAAAGAAGAAGTATGCCCATGCCATGGAGAAAACCAGGATCAATTTTCCGAGCGCATCGAAGTGTTCCTTGCGTATGAAATAATCCATATTTTTCATGGTTGATCGCAGGATGTAAAGAATAGTCACGACTGCAGAAACGCCGGAAAGAATAGCACCGATGATGAAGTATGGTCCGAATATGGAGGATTGCCATCCTGACACCATGCTTACTGCAAAGTCCCAGGAAACAATCGTATGAACCGAGAACATCACCGGGATGATTGCGAAAGCAAATATGGAAATAGCTTTTCGTAATCGGAACCACTCAGCTTCGGTTCCACGCCAACCGAGCGCGAGAAGTTTATAAATGAAATGACGCCAGCCTGTAGAGCGATCACGAGCCATTGCCATGTCAGGTATGAGGGGTAAGAATAAATAAATGGTGCTGCTCAGTAAATAGGTGGTGATAGCCAATAAATCCCAAACCAAAGGAGAACGGAAGTTTGGCCATAGCCAGCGTGCATTTGGGTATGGAATCATCCAATAGAATACCCAGACACGGCCTAAGTGAATCAGTGGATATATAGCACCAGCTGCCAGACCAAAGGTGGTCATCAACTCAGCTGCTCTGGTAAATGGGCGTCGAAATTCAGCTTTGAAGACTCTCAGGATGGCAGATACAAATGTTCCAGCATGTGAAATACCGATCCAGAAGACAAAGGTGACAATGAAAATACCCCAGAAAACAGGGCGGCGAATACCAGCTACGCCCATACCAGTGGCAATCATATATCCCCACGCTCCAAACAATAAAACAGCAACTGCCAATCCCAAACCAATCACCCAAGCCCACCATTTACGTGTGGTGGTGGTCATGGCTTCCATGACCATTTGATTCATTTCATCGCGTGGCATAGGATCCAACATCAAGTGCTCTTTGCGTAATTCTTCGGCTTCAGATTCCTGATGGGGACTAGCTTTTGAACCAATAAACGGTTTTACATCAGCTGCCATATGATTTCCCTCCCTTCAAATATGTTACCCTGGGTTCAGTTCCTAGATTTTCTAATTCTTTGTAAGCCCGATCGCTGCGCACCATTTTACTCACCCGGCTTTCTGGATCACTGAGGTTTCCGAATGTGATCGCATCGGTTGGGCAAGCCTGTGCGCATGCCGAGGTTACATCGCCATCTTCAACCTCTCTGCCTTCAACAGAGGCTTGTTGTCTACCTTTGACAATCCTTTGAACGCAGAAAGTGCATTTTTCCATCACACCACGCCGGCGCACTGTGACATCTGGATTAAGGTATGAATTCATGGGAGCTGGAATTTCATAATCAAACCAGTTAAACGTTCGAGCATGGTAAGGGCAGTTGTTGGCACAATAACGTGTACCGATGCAGCGGTTATAAACCTGTAAATTAATTTTTTCGACTTCCGAATGAAGTGTTGCAAAGACGGGACAAACGGATTCGCACGGTGCGTTGCCACATTGTTGGCATAACATGGGTTGATGGTTAGGAGATATATTAGGATATTCACCTTCCCAGTATCTGCGAATTCGCATCCATTGCATACCACGTCCGTAGGCCATTTCATCCTCGCCAACGAAAGGAATGTTGTTTTCCATCGAACAGGCGGTGACACACGCCTGGCAACCACTACAAATATCAAGGTCGATGACCATGCCCCATTTTTCATCTTGAGCTTCTTTTGCAAGTAATTCAGTCATAATGGTTCTCCTTTTTGTTTCTACCTCTAATGTCCACCATATACACCTTCTTTGCTTTCCTGGCGGGCTAATGGACGTCGTTTTCCTGTGGGTTTTATTGTGACTGTTGTATCTGATAAGGCAAGATCGCCGGCTTGATTAACGTCGGACGACCAAACAATTGCTGGATTACAGCCTCTTCCTTCTGCATATCTTCCTAAAGCTGAATGTCCCTGACCAAATGGAATGGCCACTGTGTCCGGGCGTATGGCCGGGTAACGATAGACGATCGCTTCAATGGAGAATTCTCCGCTTAAGGATTTGACTTCGACGATATCATCATCATGAATTCCAAGTTGGTCAGCTGTTTTTGGGTTAATTTCTATCCATGAATTCCAGGTGACTGTTGTCATTGGATCGGGAGTTTCCTGCAACCAGGGGCGGTTCGCACCACCGCCATCACCCATTTGTGTGGCAAATGTAACCAGGTGGAAAGTCTCGCCTTCTTTTACGTTTGGGGTAGCGGAAAATGATAATTTTTGATCTAAATTGACTGTGACTTCCGAACTTACAAGTTCTGGGGATGTCTTCCACCATCCACCAAACTGCAGCCATTTAGTCCAGAATGTGGGAAGTTCATCAGCAGAAAATGATCCTTCATTCTCTATCAGGGGTGTAATAAATTTTTGTAGGTAATCAACTTCATCGGTGTATTGAATACCATTAGCTAGATTTCCACCGGTCGATAAAATGGCTGCCAGAAAAACATCAGCTGTGGCTTTCGTATCGTGAATAGGAGCAACAACCGGTTGAATAGCTGAATAAGCTTCACGATCACTGCCCAATAGAACTTTCTGATAACCAAAAGATTCCAAAGCCGCATGATCCGGGAATACGTAATCGCTTTCAACAGCGGTTTCATCTTCAAATGTGCTGAATGAAATCACTGTTTTTACCTTTTTCAATGCTGCGAGAAAACCTGAAGATGTAGGCAATTCAAAAACTGGATTGGTACCATGGATAAAGAGCGTATCTACTTGTCCTGCGTTCATTTTGTCAATCAGTGCTTTTACTTCAACAAAATCAGATGAGAGGCTTTCCCCAAACGCGGGGAAGACACCACCTGTTTGTAAGGTATTTTTAACCAGGACATTCAAAGCCAGTATAGCTTTAGCTGCATCCAGACCATTCCTGGTTGTCAACGCAGAACCACCAGGCAAAGCGATTGCCTTATTATCTGATCCAAATAATTCACCAAATTGAAGTAATTTTTCCATATCAATACCTGAAATTTGGGATACCTCGTTCAGGTTAACTTCAGCGAAAATGGCAGGAGTCGGCAGTCCAACCTTTGTAGCTGCAATTTTTCCAATTGCTAATGCTACCAGACCTTCACTACCAGGTTTGATAGGGATCCATTCATCAGCGTTGGCACTTGATAAAGATTGGCGTGCTTCAAAGGAAACAATATATCCACGCTTTCCCAATGGCTGTTTACGTAATTGACGAAAACCTCGACTGTAGGCTAATGGTGAAAGCCAGGTTTCCAGGAAATTAGCCCCAAAAGAAAATACTACATCAGCATTACCCATATCAAAGAATGGAATCTGATCAAAACCATAGAGTTCCTGGGTAGCTTTCAATAATGTTGACCTGCCTTCGAGAGTTCCTAAAGTGCCGTATCGAACTGGTTTGGAAAATCCTCCCTTTTCTGAGATCTCCTGAACAAGGTCGAATAAATGATCAGATTGCAAACCCAGTAGAAAAGCGGTTTTTTGTGGATTTTTCATTCCTTCCACCACAGTAGTGATAGCATCCTTCCACTCCATGGAGGTGAAAGTTCGACTTCCTCTGCTTCTCTTTTGAGGTCCGGTGATACGATCCGGATTATAAACTCCCTGTACCGTGGTTAATCCTCGTGAGCAAACTTTTCCTTTATTGACCGGGTGGTCAGGATTTCCTTCTACTTTAATGGCGCGACCTTCTTGTGTTCTGACGATCAGCCCACAACCAGCCGGGCACTCTTTACATGTTGTCGCGTAATATGTACTCACACCAGTCTGGTTATATTCGGGCATATTGGCATAAGCCTGCCTGGTCACATATCGTGCTGATGGTCCACAACCTGTAATTACAGTTGCTGCAGTAACACCTATTCCGGATATTTTTAGAAAATCGCGCCTTGAGATTTTTTCAGTCATTGATTTCCTCCTTGATTAGTAATGACACGTGGCGCAATCCGAAAGTAAGACAAATTCTTCCGGAGTTGACATTTTCTGATGACAATCGAGACACCAACCCATATTCTGACCTTTTTGTGGTTCGGCTACTGTCATTTGTGATACATCTCCATGACAGGTTTCACAGGTCAATTCTGCATTGATATGGGGTTGATGTGAAAAAACAACAAAATCAGGTTGGATAGCCACAGGAACCCAGGGAATTTGTTTCCCTTCTGATCCATAACTGGCAACCAATTTCAAGTTGTCATTGCGAGGTTCTATTTGTTGATGGCAACCCCAGCACTTGTTTGTAGTTGGTAACCCTGCATTGGGTCCTGTTGAAGTGCCTGTGTGACAATAAGTACATTGCGCTCCCACCCCAATATGGAAATTATGAGGAAAAGGAATAGGCTGTTCGGGGGGAATTTGGGTGTAATAAATGCCACCTACTGCCCCTCCCAAAAGAATCAGCAGCACCAATGCACCGACTATTCGAACACTTGAGCGCTGCCATAAGGGTATTGAAGATTTCATAAAAGACTCCTTTTATTAAAAATACTACGCTCGCCGGCTGCGCAATAACCACACCAGCAACAGAATGATCCCAACAAACAATGCTCCTAAAAGTATTGCAAAACCAAGACTTGTCGCCATGGCACCAAAGGCGGTGACGATCCCGGAGAACCAATTTTGGGCAGGTCCACCAAGATTAGCAACAGGTTCAATTTCCATTGGTTCATTAGGGGCAACTTCAAAGCCAGTTGGCAAGGACGATTGGACATAATACACCACATCCCTTCCATCTTCAGCAGTCCAGCCTAATTCATATCCTAAAGGCATTTCTGGAGCACGTGCAGTTCCGAAGCGAGTGCGATGTAGGAAGCGCCAGGGATCCTGAACTGCTAAAGTTCCCAGTGATACTTCTGTACCTTCATATCGAAAAGTCGCCTTAGTACCGTCATCACCGTGACAACTGGAACAGGTTTGTTCGTATTTTTCTTTACCATTCGCTAAATTACCCCCAGTGACTTTACGGGTGACAATGTCAATATATTCATTATCATCGATCAAACCAGTCTGAATAAATGCAATAACACTATCGATGTCGTCTTCACTCAGCATGGATGTGAAATTGTGTTGAGCGTCGGAGGATCCATCTAATGCTTTTACCAGGGTGGATGGATCTTTCGTGGAAGCTTCCAGCAGTCCAGGAAAACCGGTACTGTAAGCGCCAGAACGGAATGCGCCATCAACTCCTTGATAGTCCCAACCATGACAAACTACACATCGCCATGTGTCGGTTCCGGAAATGGTATTATTTGACTGTCGTGACCAGATGGGGTGGTTACCAACCGGAATCGCCGCGTCAGAAACGACACTCGTCCAATCATCAAAAATTTGTGCACCACGCGAAACCGGGCTGATTTCCTGGGGTTTATCTCGAGCTGAGACATTCGCATACGAAATACTGCCAATGATGATCATCAAAATCAAGATAACGATGAAACTAAATATTGGTTTTAACTTGTTCATCTGTTCGCTCCTCTAATAGATTGGGTGTGAGAACTTATTTATTTAACGAATTGCAACCATTAAGAACTTCATCATCAGAAAAATTATATTCATTGTTACATTAAATTACATTAAGAATTATATACCAAAATTATGATATTTGTCTGTATTAACCCACTACAAAACCAATAAATAAATGATTTGTATTAATC
>JACZIY010000555.1 GCA_014860845.1 Anaerolineaceae bacterium | reverse complement strand
TGCGGATGGTCGGTCGGTGTCCGGTTTGGTATTGGCTTTGTCATGCTGATTCTATGGATATTGTGGGCATTCGTTATTAAGTAAAAATCGGGCATCCAATTGGATGCCCGATTATTTTTTGAACGGTGGAAATTAATCGCCGCCTTTGATGAGATGCTCCAACAAGATGATGTTCTTGTCGCCCATTTTTTTGACCATGGACAGATATTTTTCCATAGTTGTGACTTCTTCTAATTGTTCATCAACGAACCAATTCAGGAAATTCTGAGCTAGGTAATCATTTTGCTTTTTGGCAAGATCCACCAATGCGTTAATCTGTCCGGTGACTTCCACTTCCCAATTCAATGCTGCTTGGAAAGCAGCTTCGGCAGATGTAATTTTTGCAGTAGGTGCTGGAATGGGTAACAAATCTGCTGCACCACCAGTTTCGACGACATAGTGTAACAATTTCATCGCGTGTTCTTTTTCTTCTTCCGCCTGGGCGTAGAAGAACCCGGCAGTGTTATCCATCGCATCCTGTTCAAAATAAGTCGCAATTGCTAGATATTGTAAGCCAGCGGCAAATTCATTGCGCACCTGTTCCATCATTTTCTTTGCAAGTTCATTATTAATAAGCATTTTTTTCTCCTATCTATTTTTTCCTGTAACCAGGTGATCTAAAACTCCTATTTCAGAGTAAAAAGTCTGAATTAATTATAGTACGCTTACCTCATTTTTGTAAGATGATTGTACAGGGTCGTTGGTTAGTATTATCTCTGTCTTGCCTGTAATGCGTGGTAAAGGGCGACCGAACCAGCGACAGCAGCATTGAGAGAATCCACCTGACCGCGCATGGGTATACTTACGAGATGGTCACAAAGCTTGCGGGTGAGGGGGCGCATACCACTGCCTTCGCTGCCAACTACAATCACCAGATCTCCGGATAAATCGACCTGTTCAATGGGTTTTGACCCGACACCCCCTTCCAATCCAATGACCCAGGCACCTTTGGCTTTTAATTCTTCAATCGCCTGAGCCAGATTTACCTGTGTAATTAGTAAGTGCTCTACAGCACCGGATGAAGCGCTGACAACGGCCGGAGTAACGGAAGCAGTACGGCGAAAAGGTAGAACGACGCCATGAATGCCAACCGCTTCGGCACTGCGTAACAAGGTACCCAGATTTTGTGGATCCTGAACTTCATCCAATACCAGCACAAATAATGGCTCACCACGTTTCCCTGCTTCCAGAATAATCTCATCCATGGCCGCCATCGGATATGCACTGGCTTGAAGTGCGATACCCTGGTGATTCACGCCCATACTGTCCAGTTGGTTACGGGGTATTTCCTCAATTTGCAGTTTTCTTGCATGAGCAAGCTTGATGATTTCATTAACATGCCCACCGCGATCCATACCTTTGGCCAACAAAAGCCGAAAGACATGCCTACGTTTAGCTCGCAACACTTCAAAAACCGGATTACGTCCTGATATCCACTCTTTCATTGGTTGATTAATCCCATCGCCATGTTGTCCCGTCTTTACTATCTTCCAGTGTCACACCCAATACTTTTAATCGGTCACGGATTAAATCGGAGTATGCCCAAAGTTTATCTTTTCTTAACGACGCGCGTAATTCCAGCATTAAGTCTATAAATGCATCTGCCTGCGATTCAGAACCTTTCGTTTCTGCGAGTACCAAACCGAACACATTGGTTAATTCACGTACTTTTTCCTGGGCAGGCTGTAGTTCCTGGTTGGTTGCTCCGGAGGTGCGTGACTGATTGATCACGCGCACCAGATCGAACAACGAACCCAATGCACCAGCACTGTTGAAATCATCATCCATATTATTGATGAAGCTGGTTTGTGTTTCTTCCACCTGTTTTGCTAAGGATGCGAGCATATCCGCGGGTGCCCCTTTAGCCCCAGGTAAAGCCTGCCTGAAACCGGAAGTCAACCGGTTCAATGCATTTTCGGATTGAGCCAGGACTTCATCGTTAAAGGTCAAAGGTCCGCGATAATTGGCATTCAAAACCGTGAATCGCAAGGTATCAGCACTGTATTTACTGAGAAATTCTTCGATGGATACCAGATTACCGGTGGATTTGGACATTTTTTCGCCACCTAATTGCAGCATACCGTTATGTACCCAGTAACGGGCAAAAGGTTTTCCCGTCAGACTCTCGGTTTGGGCAATTTCATTCTCATGATGGGGAAAAACCAGATCATTTCCGCCACCATGAATGTCGATCTGGTCCCCATGGTGATGCAAATTCATCGCAGAACATTCGATGTGCCAGCCGGGCCTTCCTTTACCCCAGGGACTATCCCATGAAGGCTCACCGGGACGGGCTGCTTTCCATAAAGCAAAGTCCATTGGGTGTTCTTTACGAACATCGATGTCAATCCTGGATCCCGCCTGCATATCTGCAAGTTTCCTACCGGATAATCTTCCATAATCTTCATCTTTGGTGACACGGAAATAAACATCGCCATCTACGGGATAGGCGTAGCCCTTTTCAATCAGCCCTGCGATCATTTCTAGGATCTGGTCAATTTCCTGGGTTGCGCGAGGGTTGTAAGTGGCCGGCTTGATGTTCAGATCGGATAAATTCTGTTCGTAATCGCGGATATAGCCCTCTGCCAACTGGAAAGGATCAGCGTCTTGTTCATTCGCACGCGCGATGATCTTATCATCAACATCGGTGAAATTCATCAGGTAGTGCATCTCGTAGCCACGATATTCCAGGTACCGACGGATGATATCAAATACCATCGCAGACATGGCATGCCCCACATGAGCTTTGGAATACACCGTGGGTCCACAGACATACATCTTGACAATACCAGGTTCGAGTGTCTCTAATTCTTCTTTTTTACGGGTCAATGTATTATAAATTTTAAAAGTCATAAATCCATTCTCCTGGCTGAATTATTAATCCCCATCCTCGGGTCTACCAAAAATCATGCGCCCAGCTGCCGTTTGTAGCACTTTTGTGACTACCACAACAATCTGGCGGTCCATATAATCACGGCCATTTTCTACCACCACCATCGTGCCATCATCCATATAACCCACACCTTGATTGGCTTCTTTTCCATCCTGAATGACGCGCACGTTCATCAACTCGCCAGGCAGTAACACAGATTTGACAGCATTTGCCAGTTCATTGATATTTAAAACGGTGACACCCTGTAATTCAGCAACTCGATTGAGATTGTAATCATTGGTTAGCACCGGACAACGCAACTGGCGAGCCAGGATGACCAACTTATCATCCACTTCTCGCACCCCTTCCACATCAATATCGCTGATTCTCACAGGGATGTTGGGTTCTTTCTGTAAATTTGCTAACACTTCCATGCCACGGCGACCACGCTGTCGCCGTAGGCTCTCAGAAGAATCTGCGATGTACTGTAATTCGTTCAGCACAAACCTTGGAATCAACAACGATCCAGGTAAAAATCCAGTACGGGCAATATCAGCAATACGGCCATCGATGATGACGCTGGTATCCAATAAAATGGTGCGTGTTTCAGCCCAGTTGGCATTGACATCACCCACCGGTGTACCTGGCATGTTACTGGTTCCTCTGCCTGAGAAACCACCAATAACATTGAAGAGGTCATTGGAACGCATGGAAAAGACCGTTATTCCCAGGTAACCGAAAATAACCACGCCTATAAAAGGAAGCACTGTTCCGAAAGGCTTGGGTAATAAAGATATGGGAAAAGCTAATAATGCAGCAGTAAGTAAACCAGCAATTAAACCAACAAATGAAGAAAATAATGATTGCGCAGAAATTCTGGTAAGTTTTGATCGCAGGGCTCTGACGGGTTTGGTGGTTAGATAAGGTGTTAATATCAGGCCGACAAGGGCACCTACCAGGCCGAAGGTGAAGGTATATTGTTCTAAATTGAGGGGGATCGCCGGATTTTGATTCACTTCCGTTAATGTGCCTAAATCGGAGCCAACAAATACTCCAATAATGCAAAAAACGACCATGCCAATCAGACGAGAGATAAAATCAACGCTCATAATAAAACTCCTGGGGATATGTGATTGTTAAGGTGCAGGATAATATGAATAATAATGATAATGACTGCCTATAGATAATAGCATGAGCGATGTTTAGAGTCAACTGAATCGAAGACATTTCGATATCAAATCGTCAGGAATTGACTGGTTGAATCTTCATGGCATTCTTTGATAAATGGGCCACATGTTTAGCTATTAATGCATAGCAAATGCTGGAAATACAAATAAATACGGTTATCTTCAATTCTTATTGACAGGCGTATACCAGCATGTTAAAATCCCATGCAGAGTACGCCCCCATCGTCTAGTGGCCCAGGACGGAGCCCTCTCAAGGCTCAAACAGGGGTTCGAGTCCCCTTGGGGGCACTTATACCTTATGGTCAATAAGTTCCAAATAATACGCCCTATCAAGTAGGGCGTATTTGTTTTAAACGATCGAAAACGATTACCTCATTCGATCCGTATAAAGAAAAAACCAGCTTCTCAATACACAGTTGAATGGAACCCCATGAATGAGATTACATACAACCTAGTGTCTCTTATAACTTTGCTGTAAAATATGATTTAACCATATTCGAACATTTGGCAAGGAGAAAATGTGCCTAAGGCAGATCCTGTCACGACTTTGGTGGAAAAAGAAATTGATCAAATACCCTTTGGGCAGAGCAAGCATCTGCTCAAAACAAAGTTTTACGTTCCTCCCATTCGCTCCAAACAGATCGCCCGCCCCCGTTTAACCAGCCTGATTGATGGCGGATTGGACCGCGCGCTTATCCTGGTTTCCGCTCCCGCGGGATATGGCAAAACCACCCTGGTCAGCAGCTGGCTGAAGGATAAGAGAATCCCATCCGCCTGGCTCTCCCTGGACAATGGCGATAATGACCCGATCCGATTTTTACAGTACCTGCTGGCAGCATTGATTCCCATCGCACCAGCCATTGAGGGCGGCTTGTTCGACATGCTCGAGGGGATCCAACCCGCTCAATTCGAAAAGGTTATCAACCTTCTGTCAAATGAGCTGGCTGCAGATCCCAACCCATTTGTCCTGGTATTGGATGATTTCCATGTTATTCATACGGAAGCGGTTCATAAAATTCTCACTTACTTGCTGGAACATCTGCCACCCCAGATGCATCTGGCACTCCTCACCCGGACCGATCCTCCATTCCCAATTGCCCGCCTACGAGTTCGAAACCAGCTCCTGGATATTCGTGCTGACCAGCTGCGCTTCACCAGGGAGGAGGTTGCCGCTTTCCTGAACGAAGCGATGGAGTTGACTCTCTCGACCAACGACCTTGCTGCCCTGGAGGCGCGCACAGAAGGTTGGATCGCTGGATTGCAGATGGCAGCACTTTCGTTGCAAGGCAGCAAGGACATTCACGGTTTTATCTTGGCGTTCACGGGCAGCCATCACTACGTCATGGATTACCTGGTCGAGGAAGTGCTCAAGAATCAACCCAATCAGGTGGGGAGTTTCCTGCTCCAAACCTCAATCCTGGACCGCTTATGCGGGTCGCTGTGCGAGGCTATCGTCCAGACGGATAAAGTCGGATCTATCAATGGACAGAAAATGCTGGAAACCCTGGAAGATATGAATCTTTTCCTCATTCCGCTGGACAATGAGCGGCATTGGTACCGCTATCACCATCTATTTTCGGATGTTCTCCGGAAACATCTTGTATTCCAGCAACCTCAATTGCTTGCCGAATTGCACCGCCGCGCTTCCCAATGGTACGAACAGAACGAATTTCTCGCTGAAACCGTTCAGCAGGCAATTGCTGCTGGTGACCATGACCGGGCTGCACAGCTGATCGAGGAAAATGGTTGTTTTCTCCTCATGAGCGGCGAGGTAGCGACCCTGCTGAACTGGACTGATGCCATTGATTTTCAATCTGAAGTCCGCCCCTGGCTGGCTATTCAAAAAGCCTGGGCACTTGCCTTAGTAGGAGACTTGGACCGTGTCGAGCCGACCCTGCAAGTGCCTGAAAAACTTCTCGCCCCGCTCGAACCATCCCTGGAGGTCAAGACGATGCAGGGCACCATTGCCGCTGCCCGGGCTCAATCCGCTAATTTGCGTGGAGACACGCATTCGGCGGTGAAATATGCGCGCCAGGCCTTGGAGCTTCTACCCAACTGCAGTTCCATCTCTCGAAGCATCCGAAGTGTGGGAACTTCCATTCTGGGGGATGCTAGTTGGGCCAATGGTGACCTGGAAGAAGCTAAGAACGCCTACACCGAATCTATCCGCATCAGCAGAGAGGCGGGTAACCTTCACATGGTTATCATTGCCAGTTCTAATATTGCCGACATTTTAGTGATACAAGGTCAACTCCATCGGGCAGCAGATCTATACGCCCAATGTTTACAAACTGCGGTTCGACCGGATGGGCAGAGATCCCCATTGGCTGCCAATCTCTTAGCTGGCATGGCGAATTTGTATTATGAGTGGAATCAGCTGGATGATGCAGACCAGTACATCCACCAGTGTATCGACCTTTGCCAGCAGTGGGGGGATATCGGTCTGCAAACCTACGCGCATACCATCCGAGCCCGTATTGAACTGGCCTGGGGGAATCCAGAACAAGCCGGGGAAGCCATCCGTGAGGTAGAGCGATTGATTGCTGAATTTCCAGATACTACCCATTTATTCACCCAGGTGAAGTCCATCCTGGCGCGGGAATGGCTCGCTCAGGGAGATTCGGAGAGGTCCTCCCAGTACTTACAAACGAGGGGTATAAATATCATAGATGAAATTCCCTATCAGCGTGAGATGGATTATAATCTCCTGCTGCGATTGCTCCTGGCCCGAGGCGATCATGAGGCAGCTATCCACCTGTCCAACCGGTTTCTTCAACAGACAGAGAAAATAGGGCAGGTAGGATTGATAATTGAAACCTTGATCCTTCAAGCGCTTGCTTTTAAGGGAAAGAAAGAAAACGAGAAAGCCCTGACAGTTTTGGAAAAAGCACTCACACTAGCCCAGCCTGAAGGGTATGTGCGATCTTTCCTGGATAAAGGTGAAGCGATGACGAGACTGCTCTGCCAAGCCCAATCCCGTCAGGTCGGGAGCGGTTATGCAGCTGTTCTTTTATCCAAGATAAACAATACTTCTGGTATGACCCAACCCTCCATGCAGCTTCTGATAGACCCCTTGACTGACCGTGAAATAGAGGTCCTGAAGCTGATCAAAACTGGCTGTACCAACCAGGATATCGCTGACCAACTGGTCATTTCCCTCCCTACCGTAAAGCGACATATCAGCAATATCTATGGCAAGCTGGGGGTCAACAGCCGCACGCAAGCCTTAGCAATCGGCAAAGAGCTGAAAATATTTGAGTAAGTGTTTGCAGATTAGTTCTTCCTAAAAACTGGTTGGTAGCATTTCTCCCGGCTAGTTTTTTCTTTCCATTTCCAGGAGTAAATGGGGGAAAATGCTCTCTTATTCCCATAAAAAAATACAACCCCCTCTACAACCTTCAGTCGATGTCCCTTGAGCCAGAAGTTGATAAAGTAGATGCAGAGGATATATGACGAACAAGGTAAATGAAACCAACACACAGAAGATAGGTATGCTTCCCACCACCGCTCAAGGAAAATTGTTCGAGATTCACGTCAAAGGTCAACTCGATCAGAGCTGGTCGGATTGGTTGGACGGATTGGATGTGAAGTTATTAGATAACGGTGAAATGATCCTTTTCGGACACATCGGAGACCAGGCTGCTCTGATGGGTACCCTTAATAAACTCTACAGCCTTAACCTGACCCTGCTCTCGCTGAGCAAGGTCGACCAAAAAGATTAGGAGAAAAAATGGAAAACAGAATCAAATTCTACCCCGATCTCGGTAACATTGCGAAGAGCGCATACCTCATCGAGAAAGTTCACAACTGCGCCGATTGCCCCATCCGCAAGTTGGCGATCAAACAGCCAAAGTCCATCTTTGCGAAGCTGCATGCCTGGCACAAGATCTGGTGGCCGGCTTGGAAATCACACCAGGTGCGGACCTGCGCTTACGCTAATCAGGCAGGCACTGAACTCTAGCCACTACCGGACTTATTCGAATTAACGATCCGGACCCAATCAATCATTTACGGAGGAAAAAATGGAATACACACGCAAGTTTACGGTTAATTTTGAAACAGTCGCCTGGGGAGCACTCTTCATCCTGTGGGGGATCACGGAAATGTTCAAGTTCCTGCCAAATGGCACAGGCGCGCTTGGCATTGGCCTGATTCTCATCAGTCTGAATATCTCCCGGGTCATAACTAAGCAGCCTATAAGTGGCTTTACGACAACGATCGGCATCCTTGCCTTGCTGGCAGGCGGGCTGGAAATTGCGAGCCCATACCTGCACTTCGCTTTTGATATCCCGGTCTTTGCGATCCTACTACTCGCCCTGGGAACAATCCTGTTGGGCGGCGCGCTGAAGAAGAAGTAGAAATGTCGGCGAACAGGGATGGTTCCCACCCATGACATGGATTGGTGACCATCCCTTCGCGGACCGCTTCCAGAGCGATCAACACCTTTTTATGATGGAATAGAATGATCTTTCGTGAAGGAGACACAACCATGGGAAAAATACTTAAAGGCATTCCAAATAGCAACGCCCGGAACCACTCCACCAGCCTTTTGAAAAGCCTGGGATGGGGAGCGATCGGTGGGGTCACCGGCACGATCGCCATGGACCTGACTTTGATGGCCATCCTGGTTGCATTCGGATCTCCAGCTCTGACCTGCTTCTCCATCGTTGGT
Organism: Anaerolineaceae bacterium; assembly: GCA_014860845.1. The sequence goes on along the minus strand of JACZIY010000555.1, from coordinate 17,013 downwards.
GACACAGCAGCAAACTTCTTTTCGATGCAGAACTTGGGGACAACCAGCACCATCCTATTGGGCGTGGCAACCCACTATACGGTCGGGCCGCTAATCGGGGCGATCTTTGGGCTGCTGGTGACGCGGGTCAGAGCCCTGCGGAAGAGCACCCGGATAAAGAGCCTGCTCCTGGGCATTTTGTATGTTGAGATCCTGAGCCAGCCGCTTTTGGCAACCACCCCCATCCTGCTGAAGATGTCGGCAGCTGCGACGCTCCAGTGGTACGTAGGGTCGTTCTTCATGCATTTGATCGCCGGCGCTGTACTGGGTTTAGTGGGGGATCGCGGCCTGCACCTATCCGGCTGAGGCACACGCTGGGAGGCATGAGAGCCAACCGGATCGCAAGCTCTGTGCAACCCGGAGACGCAGCTCTCCCTATTTTTTGACGATGGTACATATTTTGAAATCGATGGGCAGGAGATCAATTTTGTACACTCCCTACCGAGCGAGATATAGCTTGGGCACCGCCTATGTCAGGAAGTTCGCCTGCGAGGTGCTCATTGTCAGGCACAAAAGATCATCGATCCAATTTGCATCCCAGCAGGCCTCTTTTATCAGAACGCTACTGCCGAAAGAAGAGGACTCATGAGAAGTCAAGCTATAATTAATTCAGTTGGGCAGGGTCACAGCAGGAAGGCATTCGTTTCGTGATCGTGCTGCTGAACAGGGACAATGGAGCCTCTGATGAAAAAAGAAAAATATCCGATATTGGAATTTGATGATACGCCGATAGCAAAGATTGAGCCATCTTTCTCCCATAAGAAAACCGCAGGGTTTGAATATTGTGTGATAACTTTTTTCCGTGAAGTCCTCGAAAAAATGGAAAAACAGGGATCGATCAAGCCCATCCAGGCATTGAATTGTGAGACCCTCGACCTTCCGATCTATGAAATGGAGACTAAAGGTAAAAAGGTGCATTTATTTCCGGGCTATGTTGGCGCTGCCGGCTCAGCTGCGTTCCTGGATGAGCTGATCGCCCTGGGGTTCACCAAATTCATTGTCTGCGGCGGCGCTGGCGTGCTGAGAAAGGATATCGCCGTTGGACATCTGATCATACCAGTTTCTGCAGTACGGGATGAAGGTGTTTCGTATCATTACCTTGCACCAGCACGGGAGGTTGAATGCAACCCTCAAGTGGTCGCAAAGATCGAGGCAGAGTTTAAGAGATCCGGTATCGATTATATAAAGGCTAAAACCTGGACCAGTGATTCATTCTACCGGGAGACAGAGAAAAAGATCGAGCTGCGAAAATCGGAAGGCTGTGTCACGGTGGAAATGGAAGCAGCGGCATTTTTTGCCGTTGCCAAGTTCAGAAATGTAAAGCTCGGCCAGATCCTCTATGGCGGTGATGACCTGAGCGCTGTGATATGGGATAATAGAAAATGGCATGACAGAACCGAAATTCGGGAAAATCTTGTGGATATCGCAATCAGGGTGTGTCTTTCATTGTGATGAGATCGTGGAGTTCTTCACTGCAAGAAGAACCTGAAAGGAGTTGAAAAATGAGCGAATTAGCTTCTCAACGCAGCCTGGAACTGTTTCGGTCAGGTTTCTTCTGTGCTGAAAGTGTGCTGCAAGCGATCGCTGAATGCCTTGGCATCCAATCAGACATGATCCCCAGGATTGCCACGGGTTTTTGTAGTGGCATTTCCCGTACCGGCGGTATGTGCGGAGCCGTGAGCGGAGGCATCATGGGGATTGGTCTCGTCGCAGGCAGGAATTCACCTGCTGAACCGCTCGAACCCGCCTATACCCTTGCTCAAAAATTGATCAGCGCTTTTAAAGAGCAGTATGGTTCAGTCAACTGTCGCCAGTTAATCGGTTGTGACCTGGCAACCGAATCAGGGCAGCGTTATTTCATGGAAAATAACCTCATGGAGCATTGTCTGCAATATGCCGAGGGAGCATCAAGGCTGGCAATTTCACTGATTGATGAAATATCTTCGGGTTAAGTTCCATATTTACAGCCGGGTACCAAGGTAGGTTATGAAAGTTCCACCTGCCACCCGCTTGTAGACCAGGCACTGCTACCCATCAACCATCCGCGACGCGACCAATTTTGGCGTTGGCAGGTTTGTTGCAGATAATAACCCGTGCAGCCTTGATTTCACACTCGCCAGAGTCTTCTGGTATCACGGCGTAGAACAGCTTCAAAACCTGCTGATACATTCATGCCAGCACTCCCGCTGTACATCTGTGTGCAATAACGATCCTGTCTGTGCCTGTCATGGTTTCTCCATGGACTGAGCTGGGTTTTCTTTGGCAAGCGCATGGCCGAAGAGGGCATCTACCTGTGGGGCGAAAAGAACCATCCAGATACAGGTCACGAGCACCGTCAGCCAGGCATCTTCACGCGTGAATGTGCCCATCCAGAGGCGAGGCAGGGCCAAGGCTAAGGTCAGAAGACTGGATAAGGACAGCAGCACTACTTTCCAGACCTGATCCCTCGTGAAGAGCAAGACCCCCATGCCCGTCACACAGCCAATGAACGACCAGGCTATCCATGCCGTTGTGAGCGGGTTATCTGTTCCCGTTGAAGCATTGATCAGGAAAGCAGCCAGTAAAAAGAGTACTGCTGATGCAGAAGCCAGGTGGATGCCACCGAAACGACGGGAAAGGAAGGCCAGCAGGACTGTTAATAGCACAGCAGCCCCGGCCATGAACCCCGCCTGCCATTCCGCGCTACCCTCGAATCCTTCGAACACAGCCAATTCTACGGCATGCGCATTCTTGACCACTCCCCACGCGAACTGCCCGCACAGGGTAATGACCACGATGCCTAACAGCAGGCCGAGTAGACTGAGGCCGAAATGCCCAGGCGAGAAATATCCCCTGCTCCAGGCAATGATGACGAAGGTGAGCAAGGCAAGGATGGCGAGGATGCACAGGCCTTGCATCAGCCAATAAGGATAGGCAACCAACCTCAGCAGGGACAGAGAAAAGAAAACCAGGTCCGGACTCTTGGCGTGAGTGGTCATGTCCACTCCTCCGAAACGACTTGCCAGGGCGAGCATCGTCTGCCCGTATGCCTGTACCAATCTCGGTGAGATCGCCTCAACCGCATCTTGGTCGGTATGATAGCGGGTACCGTTGGCTTCGTTCTCGAAGGCCATGCCCGTAAATCCAGCTGGCTGGAAGGCATCAAAATCGGTATCCATCTCCTGCCGTTCTTGGATGTTCTTCCAGGAACCGGTCCAGAACGGTAACGACAAGCCAGTTATTTGACGAACCAGCCAGGCATCCCCAGGAGAAGTCTCGATCAAGCTCAGGGGAGCATTACCGGGGAGGGAATCAAAAACTAGCAAAACTCCGACTTCGTCCTTTGCTTCGGGATGCGCCTGCATGAAAGCGTAAGCACCCCGCCAGCCCAGTTCTTCGCCGTCCGTATAAAGGAAAAGGAGATCGTTGCGTAGTGGTTGTCCGGCGGATAGGACTCGCAGAGCTTCGAGCATGGCCACCACGGAGATTCCGTTATCACCCGCGCCAGGGGCTGGCGGATGCGAGTCATAGTGCGCGGAGACAAGGATTGTTCCTGTGGGGTCTGAGCCCGGTACTCGGACGAGGATGTTCGAGATCTGGCCGCTGGTTTCTATTTCCGCGGTCAGCCCGATGGCTTCGACCTGTTCCACAATGTAGGCACGTACGCGAGCCTGAGCCTCGGATCCGGCAGGGTGAGGTTCACGTGCCACTACTTGCATGTCGCGCATCGCTCGTTCTGCCGAGAAGCGCGTAGCTGGTGCAGAGGTTGGGACCACGCAGGGCGGGATCATTTGCAGGACAGACAAACCTGCGAGCAGGAAAATTGTGAGTCCTAATAGGATTCGTAGTAGGATATTGGAATTGGTTTTCATGAGGTTTTTCCTTTTTCTCATGGCATGGCTTTTGCAAACTGACAGAATATTTCACCCCAGGCAACTTGCTCATCTTCCAGACCGTACTTTTCAGCGTTACGCACGATGATCATGTTTTTTGCGGGGGAAATATAGATGAACTGGCCAAAATTTCCAAGAGCAAAATAATCCTGGCTATCGGGATTACAGTTCTCACCCCACCACATGTATCCGTAATAAATAGGGGCATCCTGGATCAGGCCGTTATCGTGGATGGAGTCCGTCACCCACTCAGCGGGAAGGATTTGTTTTCCGTTCCAATTACCGCCGTTCAGGTATAGACGCCCGAACTTGGCGAAATCAATAGCAGTTGCATTAATCCCGCTTTCCATTTTTTCAAAGCTACCCTTCTCGCTATCCAGACTCCACGATCCATCGTTTTCCATTCCCAGAGGAGTCCAAAGCTTCCGTTGCAAATAGGTCGTCACAGGTTGGGCGGTGCTGCGTTCGAGGATCAAGCCAAGCAAAAGGGGATTGTAATTGTTATAGACAAACGTGTTTCCTGGGGCTTCGACAATTTCGGATTCTGTAAGGGCAAGGTGCCGTAAATCGTTAAAAGCATAGGTCAAGTTGTCGTCTTCGGGGAGGAAGAGTCGAGTGTCGTTATAACGCAAGCCAGAAGACATTGTTAGCAAATGACGGATCGTGATTTCCCCGAAGCGCGGGTCGCGTTGCAGCAGTTCCGGGATGTAATCGGTGATGGGATCATCCACGCTGTTGATAAAACCTTCCTGAATGGCGATTCCGATCAAAGCCGAGTCGAACGACTTGGCGACCGAATAAGATGTGACGATGGAATCCCGCTGGTAGTCCATAAAGTAACGTTCGAAGATCACGGTATCATCCTGAATTACCAGGAAAGCCTGGGTGCCAGTCTCTTCAAGGAATGCATCCAGGTCTGGTATATTGGGGTTGATTTCAAAAGTTTCCTGCACCAGAACATCCCGAGAGGTATCCGTGTTGAACAAAAATGGATCCGGGCTGGCGTCCAGTTTTCGTTCAGGCAGAACACGATAATCATAGACAGTTCCCAGGTTCATAAAGAGCTCACGATATACGTAATCAAACGAATATCGCAGACTGATATAGCCATAAAGTAGAACGAAAATTCCCAGGAAAATTAAGGCAATCCACAGAGTAATTCGCAGGATGAGTTTATAAGAGTTGTTCATATTAGGGATCCTTTCTTGTTTGAAAAGATAAGATTCTTGGATTTTGGATATACGATTTGTTTCCATTTGGGCTTATACCTTTCTGGAATTTCGATTGGGATTGAAAAAAGTACCGCCGAGCCAACCTCCAAGTGCACCGCAACCGATTTCAAAAAACACACCTAAAATGTTGATCAGCCAACCTGTCCAGGATGGAATCTCTTCCAGACCTTGCAAATCCTCAGCCGAGAGGATACCATCCAACCCGTTCATCAACCCCTGCACTCCAGCTAAACCAAGGAAGCTGAGCAGAAGTCCAACCACCCCGGCGATCAACCCGCTAAAAACCCCAACCTTAACTGCCTGACGCATGTTGACAGTCCCATTCAGGCGGCGGAAAAGCCAAACAGAAAAGATTGCACTGCCCCAGAAACCGACGCACAGCAAGCAGTTAATAAATCCGATGTAAGGCAGATTGGTGACCAGTAGGCTTAATACACCACCTGCTGTGGCAGCGAGCCAGAAATTCTTCGTATTCATAATCCATCTCCTTTTGTAAATAAAATATTCGATCCATCCATTCCGAGGATGGCATTCAGCAGGATTTCATACCCAGCGCCTTTTGTAACAAAGCTATCTGCACCAGTCTCGCGGGCAAGGTCCAATACATCGGGTGAGTTGTGAACACTCAATATAACCACCCTCAGGGCATGTAGGTCTTTCTTTATGTGGCGTGTGGCTTCCGCACCATTCATAACGGGCATTTCCATGTCCATGACTACTACGTCAGGTAATAGACTTTCAACAAGTTGGAGTGCTTCTTGCCCATCACTCCCTTCACCCACCACAACTACCAGCCCGGAAAGTTCCAAAAGCTGCCGCAAATCATGCCGCACCTCAAGGGAGTCATCAACAATCAAGATTCTGAGAAGGGGCTGATCTAGGTTGATGGGGGGAATTGTCGGAGAAATCATTTCTATTACCTGGGGTTCTTTCTTGTTTATAATGCCATGCGAGGGAATTAAAGAAAACCGGCCTGAGACGGATCTTTTCGCAAGCCGGAGATGTATCTATTTACTTGTTCAAAAGGAGGGGGTTCTAAGCCTCAAGGCTTAGGACCCTGGGAGGCTTACTCCTCCCGGGGACGTAGATCTGCTATCAGACTACGCATCTCTGACAGGGCGTTCTTGGTTAGTGATTGGAGTTTCACAAGCTGCTGCTGTAATTGCTCTGGGTCGCGCTCAAGCAAGATACGAGAAGCACGACTATGCAGGCTGATGCTGAACATGGTCTGCGAGACTGAGTCATGCAGTTCACGCGCCAGGTGGTCACGCTCGTGAAGCGCCGACAGCTCCTCAACCTGCTCAGCATAGGTGGTCAACTTCTGATTGGCATCCTGTAGTTCAGCCAGCAATGCCTTCTGTTTAAGCTGTCCGGAAACGATCTCCTGCGTGATGGCAACGTAAGCAGGAAAGATGATCGCCACGGTGGTAGGTAGCAGAGAAAGGGCAAGTCCGTTGACACCTTGCAGTACAGTCAACGAGAGGACGATGAGCACTGGTAGAAATGCAACCCAGAACCATCGCATCCATCCGGAGAAGATTAAGGCGGATTGGAAGGAAAGCAGGACAAGTAAGATGTTGGTGAAGTCCAGATTGGGGTGCTGGTAAAGCAGGTAGAGGGCAAGTAGGGTTTGGAATATAAAATACATTTGCTGCCAGATCAACCCGCGAGTTGGTCGCCACAACACGAGTGAAAAAAGCACACCAAACAGAAATTCCAAGGTGAGGTAGATTCCCAACCAGGAAGCGAGGTATTCAACTTCAGCTATTGTGCGCAAAATGACAGTTAAATAGAAAAAGTATGCTGCTGCCAGGATGATCTGCTTGGGCCATAAACCAGGTATGGAAGGAGAGGCATTACCAGTCAATCTTTGTCCTGCTAATTAACATTTGGATCCACCAAGCCGTGTTTGATCGCATAGATAGCCATCTGGGTGCGATCTGCCAGCCCCAGCTTACTGAGAATGTTGCTGATATGCACCTTGGCAGTCTTCTCGCTGATCACCAGAGCTTCTGCGATTTCGTGGTTGCTTTTTCCCTGGGAGACCAGGCGGATTACCTCATTTTCTCGTTCGGTGAGTTGTGGACCGTTAGCTGGTTTTGTGGTCGGGGGTGAAGCTGCTACCTGTGCCATTAACTTGCGCAGCACTTCGGGGTGTAGGCGTGCTTCGCCGCGATGGGCAGCTAGGATGGCTTCTATCAAACCATCAGGGGAAACATCTTTAAGCAGGTAACTGGAAGCACCGGCCTGAATAGCCGGGAAGACCTTATCGTCTTCAGTGAAGCTGGTCAAGGCGATCACCTTGGTATCTGGGCAACACACCTTGATTTGGCTCGTGGCCGAGATCCCGTCCATACGCGGCATGACCAAATCCATCAAGATTACATTTGGGGACAATTGCGCTGCCATTTCAACCGCTTCTTGCCCATCACAGGCTTCGCCGACGACTTGGATCTCCTCGTTCAGGTCGAGGAAGGTTCGTAATCCCTGTCGGACAACTTGGTGATCATCCACAATCAGGACCTTGACCTTTTCGATGATTGTCATCATATTTGTTTTTCTCCTCCCAAGTTTTTATCTACCCGAACACGAGTACCACCTCCTGGCACGGACTCTACCCGCAGGCTCCAACCAATCTCAGTAGCGCGCTCCCTCATGCCTGCGATCCCCAACTTACCGGTCCGCAAAAACTGCAGGGGGTCAAAACCGGCACCTCGGTCTTCGACCTCCATCCAGAAAGGTTCTGTGAGATGCAGCCTCACCGTAGCGTGCAATACCCCGGCATGCTTGACAACGTTGTTAAGCGCTTCCTGAGTAATGCGGAACAAGCCAGATTCCTCAAGCGGATCTAACCGCTGGCTGCCTTCCACTTCAAATTCAACGATGAGATTTTCCAAACGGCGTCTTTCCTCTAAATGCCTTCGTAAGGCACTCACAAATCCGTCTTCAGTCAATTCATCGGGAGTCAGTCGGGAGATCAATACTTGCATCTCAGCCATCGCGCTCTGTACTAACTGGTCCAACCGGTCCAGTTGGGCAGCTACCTGTCCCCGGTTGCGATCCAATAAAAGTATCGCCGACTGGGTGGTCAGGGTCATGCTAAAGATCGTCTGTGTGACTGAGTCGTGCAGTTCACGTGCCAAACGTTGACGTTCACGTCCAATAGCAAGTTGTTCCTGCTGGTGTGCATGGAACTCCAGCTGTGCATTAGTCTCCTGCAATTCCCTTACCAGAGTTTGTTGTTTTTCTTGAACGACTCCAGCGCAGCGAGTGGACCAGATATAGGCTGACATGAGCGCTCCCAATGCAGCATAGATCAATGCTAAGGCCAAAGCTTGCAGTACGCCAACTGGGCCGACCAGGGAAAGGAAGGTCAACACTGCGAACAGTGCGATCAGCCCTCCCACAGTCCGCGGAGTGAAGCGCTGCATGGCTTGCATGCTTATTACAGCGAATAGGAAGGCAAAAAAATCCTGCCCACTTGCCAGGAGCAAGTACAGGATCAGACTGGCCTGCAAGGACAGGAACACAACCGCAGATGAAGGTGGCAAGTGGGGAAGGAATGCGTTCAGAATGAATAAGATCAGCCAAGCTGCCAGCAATAACAGGGTTTCACCAAAACGGGGATCCTGTCGGAGGATGATGAAAGCGCGTAAAGCAGCCGCGGTAAACATGAGACCCGCAGCTAGATAATAGATCCACCGGTGGAGCCAGGTACTGGTCAGGTTAATTCTTGGAAGTGGAGTGCGGGAGCTCAATCGAACATGCCTTGCGTGATTCGTCTTTTACAAAAATTGGAGTGAACCCAACGATTTATAATTACTATACATATATTTTTGAGCACGGTCAAGCCATTTGAGCACTTGCCAATGTATCACTCTTTTCTTCAACACTTGAAGATCAATTGGTGAAAATTTCGACAATTTAGACGTAATAATCGCTTGCATGATAGTCTGTAACCTACGAGCTGTCATTCTAACAAACTAAATGCAGCATAGAATTAAAGATATCGATTTGTGCAAGGATACTTAACGATCTGATCGCCGTATCTTCCAGATAACGATTGCATAGAGTGGCAGTGAAACAGACAGGACGATCCACAGGTCATTCAAGACCCGGGTAAAGGGAATAGTTTCTGAGAATGCTGTTCGATAAATCTCTGCCAGTGCTACTGACGGTACCCAGGGGAGAATATTCTCCGCCAGTTTTGGTAGTTCCGTGCCAAGCATTATCACCAGCACAGAACCGACCAGAAGTATAAGAAGTGCAGGCATCCAACCGACCATATCCAGTTGCTTCTCATAAAAGCTACCCAATATCAGACCTACAGCCACCGAAAAGATTCCACCACTTATCACAAACAATACCACCATGTTCCAGTGGATTACATCTGTCCAGGAGATGGTAAAAATCATCAAGGCGGTTACCAAGATGTAGAATGATCCTGCCAGGGCTTTCCCAACCACAACTTGACCGATGCTGGCCGGAGAGACCAACAGTGCTTGTATTGTTTTGGTTTCCTTCTCCTCGAAAAGAAGGCTTGGAACAAGGAAAATTCCCATCATCAGGATCATCAACACAGAATTCACAGTCGCCATGCTAAGATATAGAAAACCATCCGAGGGAGGGTAAAGGATATTCCCTTCGATATGGATAAATACTGATCGACCCAGTGACCTCGAGAGCATTTCTTCGAGTTTTGGTTGCAATTCCGAAACCTGGTAACGTTTGCCCCAGCACACATAACCTTGGAGTTCAACCTGTGCATCTGTCGGAAAGTTCTGATCGAAATCCTCTGGGATGAGTAGTCCTATTAACGGGTACATTGAGCTGCACAGAGCGTAACGCAATTCCTGCTCTGAATGCATTACTTGCACCGAAATGTCAGAGTTGTTTCTTAGTTCCGTCAAAAGAGACGAGTCGCCCATATCGTAAATAGGCAGAGGTGTCTGCACTTGTTCGAAGAGTAAAGGAAGCATCTTTGGAACGAAAAGCATGATGCTCAGTACGATGATCATCGAGACAACCACCTTATTCTTGAGTGCATCTACGATATCTTTGGATGCGATCGTCCAGATGATATTCACGATGTCGCGAAGGCTCTCTACGGTTGGTTTTGACATTTATATTTCTCCACATGATGCTGATTAAAAACCCATCCCGGTTGTTTGTTCAATCCCGTTTTATACCGCCAATGGAAGGATAACATACAAAAGTACATCCAAGAAGAAATGGGTCAGCATAGCGCTTTCAAGCCCATAGGTCCGATATAGCCAGCCAAACGCCAGAGCTAACAGTCCATTCCCCAGGATCGCCCGAATCAGCAGACCAGATATCAATGGCAACCCCAGCGCGGATAGATTGAGCAAATGGATAGCACCAAACAAAACAGCCACGAGCAAGTTGGCGAGCCAGAACCCAATCGGCTTAGCCCTGCCAGTTTCGTCATGCCAGATCCATCCGATCCCCCAGATCAATATGGTCAACAATCCCAACCGGAATCCCACCTCTTCCGTAATCCCGGCTGAAAGTGCCGCCAGCAGCATTGTCCACCAGGGACCCTGGGTCGATTCGCCCAGCGCAGAGAGCGGGATGTTTCGAGCTTCGAATACAGCCAGGATCATGGGCAACGTCAGGAAACGAACGCCGATACCGATGACTGTCAACACTGCGGCAGCCAACAACGCGATCAAGGCGATCTTCCCGATTTTACCCTTTAAGGGCTTTTTATAGACCCAGCCTTCGATGAAGGGTAACCCCAATCCTATATGGTTTGCCAACAGTAACCCTATTGCACCGGGTAGCCCGAAAAGGACGAAGTTTGACAATGTGACCTGAAGGATAATGCTCATCCAAAGCCCAGGCTGGTCAGCATATCCGTTTACAATTACCATAGGTGCTTTCAGCAGGCTAGCAACAAGTGTCAGAACAAGCACGATCAAGAATACTCTCCACGAAAACTTTCGTTTGGTTGGTAAGAGGATTGCTTCCATCATAGGATCCTTTCATTTTTAAAAATCAGCTGACCGAATTGTTATCCATACGACTACGGCCTCATTTGACAATATATAGCCTTTACCGGTCGGATCGCCGCACTTTCCAGATGACCAGGCCAAAGACCACAGCGATACTAGCTACAGCAATTGCAAGATTTGGCCACACTTGCCCTGGGGTAACGCCTGTAGTGAGAGAGAAGCGGAACAGGCTGGCCAATGCCGAAGATGGGAACCAGGATAGAAAAATCTGGATTCCTGATTTTAGGTTTGACTCCATGTAGAAGAGCGGAGGGATCACTAGAATAAGAATCAGCGCTACCATCCATATCCCCGCTTGTTTCATGGAATTGACAAAACTCCCGACTGCAAGCCCCAACCCAATAGCCAAGAGGGCATATCCCAGAAAAGCCGATAGTGCCAGGAACCAATTGACAATGTACATCGAGTACATGGCAAGCGCCAATCCACCAGTAAGCAGGATATAGAAAAAACCTGCCAACGCTTTACCCAGAACGACCTCTCCTGGGCTGGCTGGGGAAGTTAGCAACGCATCCAGGGTCTTGGTCTGTTTTTCCTCCACCATCAGGTGCGGGATCATAAGGAGCGCGATCGTGAAGACAAAATAGATCATTTGCGAGGCCACAGTAGTCTGCATGCCATCTGCGTTTGCTTGTGGGATGATGATATTCTTCCCGATATCGACTTGCACAGGCTGGCCGAGGATTTCGCTGAAGGCAAGACTGTATTTTGCTTCCAAATCGGTGACCTTCATGCGGTCGACCCAGAAAATGTAACCACTCAGAGTCGTTGTCTCATCGGAGGCCAGGGTCTGGTTTAGGTCGGGTGGGAGCACCAGACCAAGATTCTGATTGGCCATCTTAGTTTCCATTTCCTGCAATGAAGTAGCCTCTCGAAAAGAGTAAGTTACCCCATTTTCTAGTTTTTCCTTTTCAATTGACAGACTGGTTTCTCCTTCATCGTACACGATCACGTTCACATCCTTGTCGAAAGGACGCAGGCTGCCAAACCAGTAGAAGAAAGCTACCATCCCGATCATGATGATGATATTGGTGCGGCTGCTCTTATTTTTCAGGGCATCCACGATATCTTTTGTGCCAATGATCCAGGCAGTATATAAGGTGTCTTTTAGTGTTTTCATAATAACTCACTTTCTCTTCGCAAGTCACTTCCAGTCAATTGGATGAAGATGTCTTCCAAAGTTGTCTTTTCATTCTTGCCATATTTGGCTTTCAAAAGCGCCGGGGTATCCAGGGCAACGATGCTTCCCCGGTCGATGAATGCGACTCGCTGGCTGAGTTGGTCGGCTTCTTCCATGTAATGGGTTGTCAGGAATACTGTCATGCCTTCCTTGGCCAAGCCGGCGATAATGCTGCGGATGTCACGGGCAATGTGCGGGTCCAGGCCACGCGTTGGTTCATCCAGGAACAGGACTTCGGGTTTATGGAGCAAGGCCCGGGCGATCAGCACCCGTTGTTTCATCCCATTCGAATATTTCTGGACCTTATCGCCAGCGCGCTCGATCAAGCCGACCTGGGCCAGGACCTCGTTCACGCGGGTTCTCTGGACACGGTAAAGACGGGCATAGAAAACCAGGTTCTCGCGTGCTGACATGCGCTCGTAGATATTCTGGCTGTCAAATACCACGCCGATCTTTGGTTTGAGATGCTGGCGTTCGTTGACGATATCATAGCCGGCCACTTTCGCCGAGCCGGAGGTTGGCAGCAGTTGCCCGGTCAACATGCGGATGGTGGTGGTTTTGCCTGCGCCGTTTGGACCCAAGAAACCAAAGATCTCACCGGGTTCAATGTTGAAACTGATTCCATCAACAGCGCACAGGCCGTTGAAGTGTCGGGTCAGGTTTTGAGCTTCGATCGCTTTCATCGCGTCACTCCTTATCTTATCTAGCAACGTTTTTTGCAGGTCATCTTTCTGGCATCAGTATACAAAAAAAGAAATATGCCGCGCAACAAAAAACCGGCAAACGGCTTATGAGGGCGGTAAAAGGCTCAAAAATGGAGGTGAATAGCACATTTTCAGTGCTGTTTATTAGGCTTCAAAAAGGGGGTTTGGGCAAAGACTAATAGCCCAAAAGCTCGCGCAACTCACGTTCGGCGGATTTGCTTAGAGGAATCTCTGTCCCTGCGACATCCTTCAGCCTCAGGCTGAAACTGTCCCGGGTATAGGGGATCACTTCCTTGATCTGCTGCAGGTTGACGAGATATGCGCGGTGTGCACGAAAGAATCCGCTACGCGACAGACGTTTTTCCAGCTCGGACAAGGTGAAACGAGTCGGCAGGCGACCCTGGTTGGTTTGCAGGTAGGCGCGGTCATCCTGGGCAAAAACGTACAGAATGTCTGCTGGGTCAATCAGGATGATCTTTTCCTCTCCACGGGCTGGGACCATGAACGGCCGCTGGCGTTGTTGTTGCTCCCGAGGGTCAAACGACTCGATAATCCGTCCCTGATTCATGCGATAGATGGTGTCGCAGAGGTTCTCCAGATTGGCAGCATCCTGGGTAAAGATCAAAACTGTGGTCCCGGCGTCAGACAGTTTCCGGATAACCTGGCTGATCACTTTTACAGATGCCTGCTCGCAGCGTGCATACGGTTCAACAAGCAACAATGCGCTAGGCGTATTGAGGATCGCCCGTCCGAGTGCCAGCCTCCTGGAAAGGCCGGGAGAAAGCTTCTCTGTTTTGAAACTGGCGTGATCAGATAAACCGACCTGTTCCAAAACTTCGGCTGCCCGTGTTTTCGGCAAGCGCTGCAAGCGACAGTAGAACTGCAGATTGCCAAGCACCGAGAAGCGTTTATAGAGATTGTCATCAAAAAACATTACTCCGACCTGTTGGCTGAAGACTTTCCGCTCTTCGCAGGGATCCACTCCAAACAGACGTACGCTACCCCTTGTTGGGTGAAGTTCACCGATGAGCAACTGGAACAATATATCTTTACCACTATCCACCGGCCCAAGCAGAGCTGCCACTTGCCCAGCTTTTATTTCTAGCGAAGGAATATCAATCACCACCCCTTTGTCCAGAATCTTCTGCAAATCTGTTAATTCAATCATAAAGATATTTTAGCATCGAAAATGCAGGTAGGAAAGCCTGTTATCCACCAGAGATAAAAACATTTACAATAGCACTACATACGTTTTCAGCAATTCTACCCTCTTGACATTGTATTATCCGTATATAAGGTATCCCCTTGGGGGCAAAGGAACATATAGACCATATTTTCTATAAGGACTTTGCTAATACGCCCTGCTTTCAGAGCGTATTTTTTTATGCGAGCCGCAAGCAACGCGATCGGTACAACAAGGAAAAGTAAGGCAAACAACCCACCTAAACCGCGCATCTTCGTAGATGCTGATGTGCTTTTTGCGGGTGCGGCTTCGCCCAATGAGCATAGTGCCAGTTTGGTGATCCTCCGTATGGCAGAAATCACCTTGATCGAATCAGTGACCAGTGAGCAGGTTATCACTGAGGTGGAACGCAATTTGGAAGAGAAAATGCCGGCTGCAATGCCAGCCTTTCAGATGATAATGAGTCGTTGTCTTCATGTAGTTTCAAATCCGACCGTGGCCGAAATCAAGGCATTGTCACAGGCTGCTGACCCAAAGGATTTACCCATTTTGGCTGCTGTGGTGCGCGATGGATGTATTTACCTTACCACGTACAATATTCGGCACTTTCAACCCGGTGTAGAATCTGTAACGGTGCTCAAACCCGGCGATTTGGTGCAGCGTGTACGATACCTACTTGCTCAAATGTCTTCAGAGTGATCGAAACCAGAGTTGAGATCTGGCCTTCCCGCCCAAGAATAAGCTTTAGGGTGGTTTGAGATCTAAATACCAGGGCACATCCGTCTTATGCCCTCTCGACTTAATATTATCCCTTTATACAGGATCCCCTTGGGGGCACTTGCAATATGACTATGAGTGAGACGCTTCCCCGGAGTAGATCCGGGGAAAATTGTTAAATAGAGAAAAAGGCAATCGGTATCGGATTAGGGATAATTATATTTATCCGATATTAACAAAGGCCAAAGTGATCGAACCCAATTACGAAAGCTCCTGGAAATGGAGGTGAAGCATGTCCAGGTTGCCCCCATTACCCGTGCTTTCCGGCTCCATGTAATTGAGTATCTTCAGGTAGCATTAAGGGTTTTAACAGTTTATTGGTTTTCTATTAATCAAAATTTTCCTGATATTTCTTTTTCAAGTTATAATCCACCAATCTTTTTTGGAGAATTTTTCAAATGACAAAGAAAACACTGATTGTATTGAATCCCACAACGAATCATGGACGTTCAGTAAAAATTGCATCGGATTTAAGACCATTGGCTTCTCAACATAAAGCTGAATGGCGTTCAACCGAATATCCCGGACATGCCATTGAAATTGCGCGATCCGCTGGAGATCTGGGTTATGACATGGTGATTGCTGCCGGTGGTGACGGTACGGTTCATGAGGTGATCAATGGACTGATGCAAATTGCACCTGAGAAACGTCCTGTGCTGGGAATCATTCCGTTGGGTTCTGGTAATGATTTTGCTCATATTCTAGATTTACCGAATGAGGCTGCCAAGGCTTTTATCGCCTGTTTTAATGGTCAGCCGCATGCTCTAGACATGGCATCTGTTAAGAGTGATGATGACCGCCTGGAATATTTTAACAATACAATCGGTATCGGTTTTGATGCCGCTGTGAATACCCGAACACGCAAGATTAAATTGATCCACGGTTTTTTAATGTATCTGGTTGCAACTTTGCAAACCATATTCTTTAATTTCAAGCCAATGGATTTACAGGTTGAAACGGATGAAGGGTGCTGGAATGAGCCGGTCATTATGCTTACTATTGGTAACGGTCCGCGCGAAGGCGGTGGATTTAATGTAACTCCGGATGCAAAGACTGACGACGGCATTTTGAATTATGCTGCCATCCGGAAAATTTCTCGCCTGATGATGTTGCGGCTACTACCGGAAGTTATGAATGGCACCCACCCCCGCTTTAAACAAGTCCGGATGGGCACATGCCGGTCAATGTCGATCACAAGTAAACAGCCACTTTATACCCATTGTGATGGTGAAATTTTTACCAGTTTTGGCATGGATGTTCGCAAATTGATGATCAACGTAATTCCGGATGCTATCCAATTTATGAAGTAATTTAAAAGTATTTGTTTCTTCAATCCAAACCAGGATCTTTTGCTTTGAGGAGAAGATGATAGAAATGAGACACGTCAATTGAATTTTATGGTTGTTCTTTATGCTTTAGGATTTGCCCTGCTCGGTTATTTGAGTGGATCTTTTCCATTTGCGGTTTGGATTACCCGTCTGGTAAAAGGTGTTGATGTTCGGGATAACGGATCTGGTCATGCCACAACGACCAATACCATTCGTCAGGCCGGTTTTTTGCCTGGTGCTGCGGTTTTTATACTGGATGTATCCAAAGGCTTTCTACCTACCTGGTTAGCCATCCATTATGCGCCAGCGACGTGGATTATTGCCTTAACTGCAAGTACGGCCGTAATAGGTCATTGTTGGCCAATATTTGCTGGTTTCAGAGGCGGCATGGGATTGGCGACAGCCAATGGCGGATTAATGGCTTTTGCGCCGGTGGCGATTTTGATTACCTACGCTCTTCTGATTGCGCTTACATTGATTATTCGGCAAAGTGCCCGTGCAAGTGTTGTAGCCGGATTATTGTTTGCACCGGTGTTGTGGGTTGCGGGATTGCGGGGTCCGGTTATCTGGACTGCAATCGTGGTGGGGATAATTATTGCGTTGCGCTTCACGATAGACTGGAACCGGGAATACAAGGAATTGTGGCTGGATCGTGACAAAGAA
>JACZIY010000064.1 GCA_014860845.1 Anaerolineaceae bacterium | reverse complement strand
CGTATTCACTCTGCTTCCAAAATTAGATGCCCTTATTAGCGAAACTCTCTTTGCCTGGTTTCCGGGCTGGTCATTCCATAACAACCTTCTGGGCAATGTATCCCAGTATTCGAAAACCGCATTGAAAATCACGATTGTTGCTGGTTTCCTTCTTAATGGGATCGCCGGTCCAATTGTCGAAGAATTATACTTTCGCAGTTACTTATTACCACGAATACCAGCTTCAAAATGGTGGGCTCCTTTGATTAATATTACACTCTTTTCCTTGTACCATTTCTTCACACCCTGGCAGAACCTAACTCGTATTCTAGCTTTTCTCCCGTTCGGTTATTTTGTGGTTTGGAAGAAAAATATTCTTATCAGTATTTGCGCTCATTGCCTTATGAATATAGCCGGAATGGTTATTGCGTTCACGCTTTGAGGAAAGAAACAAAGCAGAATCAAGAGTTGGTATCACAAAAGCGATGATTAGATTGAATACGTTAACTGTAGTCGACTTCCCACTCAGGGGCGAATGGATTGCCCCCAACACTCCGGGAACAAAAGTTCCAAGCCATGGAACGGATATGTTTGGTGAGAGATACGCTTATGATCTCGTTGGGATAGATCCAAGAAATCGAAGCATGCGTTTCTATCGACCTAATCCGCTCCATTACCTTATTCTTGGCGTTCGTTTGCAGGATTGTTATGGTTGGGGTCAATCCATCTTTTCTGCGACAGGCGGGGTCGTTATTCAAGCTGAGGATGGTTTGCCGGAACGGAATCCCGTCCACCTTGTAAGGGATTTCTCAATTAATCTCAAAAATATCCGGGCTTTGAATTCAAAACAGATGATTGATTTCCGATTACTGTCGGGCAATTTCATCATCATCGAAACCAACAACGTGTATGCTGTCTATGCACATGCTCAAACTGGCTCGATCAAAGTCTCCCCAGGAGACAAAGTCATTCCAGGCCAGCATCTAGCAAATGTTGGTCATTCTGGTAATTCGACAGCTCCACATTTACATTTCCAATTGATGGATCATCCGGATCCTTGGAAAGCGCAAGGAATTCCTTGCTGTTTTCGCACCTATGAAGTCTTTCAGAATGGTGCTTGGTATCCCGTACAGAATGGTATCCCCAAGGCAACAGACAGGATTCGCAAACTATAAGGTATATTAATTAAAGATATAGACCCTCTTCTCGTGGTCTTTGATATTGAGCGAAACTTGCAATAGTTGTCAGGACAGCATAGCCTTCACTGTATGCACATCTCAATAATCAATCCATATGGGTGTATTTCATCAGCCTGACAGGTAATCTGGAAACAATTCCCGAGGGATTCCGATTCTGGAAATTACCTTGATAATCTAATCTACAACTTTCAGAGGGATTCCCGCTACCTGAGAGAAACGACCAGAGATGGTCGTTTTTGGTTTTAACATGTGTTGATTCCTTTGGTTTTGTTTGATATGGGCCAAAATGACTTGAAATGGTGTTGCTTTGTTTGTTCAGAAATTTCAATTTGTCAGTGCATCAAGGCTCACCGAAGAATCTGCCATTCTGCTAGATAAGTTGGTGCGGGGTAAGATGTTAATGTTTGCAGCTCATTTTTAACTTGTACCGGGAATGATAAGTAATAATACAGGAGCGCCAAAATCCTGGTTACAAGACATCAGGTATCGTAGATAATTCTACGTTTAAATTCTTACACCAAATTGAGCATCCTGGCTTCAGAGATAGCCTGGGCTCGATTATCCACACCTAATTTTCTGTAAATATTTTCCAGGTGCGTCTTCACTGTACTGGATGAAATTGAACATTGGTCAGCAATTTCCTGGTTGGATAGGTTGGCGTTCAATAATCGTAGTATTTGTTGTTCACGGGGAGTTATAGATACTGCAATTTCTAACGAAGCAAATTCTTTTTTTGGTATGATATCGGTTGCACCTTTTTCATACCCCAGCGTTGTTAGAATTCCTTTAATGAAAGATCTGGTTCCTAAATTTAAATTTTCTGTATGGAGAACCAGTGAAAGCAGTGAAACAATCTTTTCGCCGGAGACTAAAAACGGCCGGATGAAGAATTCAGGAGCAGCTATCCTGGCTGCTTCCGCCATCATCTGACTAGACTGGTTTATCTTATGTTGATAAAACAAAGCCAATGCCAACATTACTTGTGCTCTAAGAATCGGTAGCCAATAAAAACCATTTGGGTAATTCTGGAGGACTTCTGTAAGAATCTCTTC
>JACZIY010000554.1 GCA_014860845.1 Anaerolineaceae bacterium | reverse complement strand
TATGGAAACCTATTGGATTTATTTTTCCTTCCCATTCGAGCCACAGTTATGGGTGTGGATGGTGCGCATGGTTATAGTGTATCCATGGGTCCTCTCCTGTTAGGTTTAGGCATGATCGCTTTTTTGGGTTGGGAAGAAAATGATCCCGAGCATAAGTTATCGATTGTCAATGCTGGTTTGATTGCGTTTATTGGTATATTGGTTTGGGCAATTGGTAATCAGTACTCCGGATATCTCATTCAGACACGGTTCTATTTTGTCTTGTTTCCGGTATTTGCAATATTAGCCGGGTTTGGCTATTTCCAAATTAAACGGTATCAGATAGGTCAGGTGCGTATCAAACGCCTGGTCAATATATTTATTATCATGGTGCTTTCCTTCAATTCCTTCCAATTAATTACTGAAGTAGTGGATAAAGACGTACTCCCAAATGTTTTTGGTAATATTTCCAATCAGGAATACCTTGAAAAAAATCTAGGATGGTATGCCAGAGCCATTGATGAAATTAATCTGAGGGATGAAGATGAAAAAGTGTTGTTCCTATATGAACCCCGTGGTTTCGGATGCATTCAGAAATGCGATCCGGATGAAATTTTGGATCATTGGAAAGTTACTTTTCATGAATTCAATTCAATGGAAGAGATCCTAACATCATGGAAAAATGATGGGTTTACGCACATACTTGTTTACACCAAGGGAATGGAATTTTTACGAGAAGAACAGGATCCACACCATCCTCCTGTCGAATTAGATGCCTTGGAAAAACTAACAACCAGTTTTTCACTGGTTGCTAATTATGGCGATTGGTATCATTTATATTCTCTGGATGGAAATTAATCAGAGTAAGTTTTTAATTTTTCATTTGCCAGGGTCTCAAAAACGGAAATGATGGCTGAGTTATCCAGATTACCAAGGTTATTCTGCAACATACTTTGATATAACTGATGATCGATTGCACAGGATGGTAATGGAATACCGTATTCTTTAGCCGTTTCCATCACAATATTAAGATCTTTAGATTGCATGGAGGCTTTAAATCCTGGCTGGCGGTTATCGCTGAACAAACGGGGAGGTTTAACATCCAGCGTCCAACATTGAGCTGCTCCACCACGAATTGCTTCGACAACCTTCACTGGATCTGCCCCTGATTTTTGAGCGAAAATTAACAATTCTCCCATGGCTACCATTTGCGCTGCTACCATAATCTGGTTTGCAGCCTTGGCGATTTGTCCTGAACCTGCATCTCCAATATGAGTGATTGTTTTACCCATCACAGCGAAGATTGGACGTACTTTTTCCAACGCTTCTGAAGATCCACCGACCATGATGGTAAGCGTTCCATTAATCGCTCCGATATCACCACCGGAGACTGGAGCATCCAATGCAAGAATACCTTTTTCAGCCAGTGAATCTGCAATCTTGCGGGCAACAGCCGGCTTAATAGTGGAATTATCGACAAAAATTAGTCCGGGTTTTCCACCAAAAATAATCCCATCCTGACCAAGGACAATTTTTTCGACATCCGGTGAGTCAGGTAGATTTGTGAAAACAACATCCACCTGGGAGGCTACTTCGGCAGGTGAAAAAGCTTCAATCGCGCCTTCCTGTACTAACTCTTTTACTTTTTCTCTACTTCTATTATGTACTACCAAAGGAAATCCAGCCTTTAGAATGTTCTTAGCAATCGGTTTTCCCATCAAACCTAATCCAATATATCCAACTTTTAGCATCTGTCCTCCTGAAAATGATGTTTCTGAACGATTTCATTTGATTAAATAGTTCATAAAAGGTCAGATAATTGTACAATAATAGAGCCATAAAAATCAGTAGACAAATCAACAACGAAAAGATAGGAGGTTGTGGATGTCAGAAGTTCAGTATCATATACGGGTTAAAGAAGGTGATGTGGGAAAATACGTCCTGTTACCTGGCGATCCTGGTAGGTGTGAATCCATTGCCAATTATTTTGACAACCCTAAATTTGTTTCTTTTAACCGGGAACATA
>JACZIY010000553.1 GCA_014860845.1 Anaerolineaceae bacterium | reverse complement strand
CCATATAATCAGTAAAATCCTGTCCGGTTACCTCCTCAATCAATAATTCCAGCAAGTTATAACCTGTGTTGGAATAAGAGAAAGATTTACCTGGCTCCTGAATTAATTTTGCTTCTGTAAACAGACTTTCTTCAAGAGAAGGGATAACCTCCTCGGGGGAGAAAAAATTATAAAAATCACCGGTTGGCATACCAGCTGTATGAGTAAGTAGCTGTCTGGGTGTAATCAGATCGATCGAGAATTGATTTTCAGTGAATTGCCAGTTATTTAGATAATCTTTCATGGGAATATCTAATTCGATCATCCCTTGTTCAACTAATTTTTGGACTCCCCATGCAGTCACAGATTTGGAAATCGATTGGACACGCATATAGGTATCAAGCGTCATTTCTCTATTGGTTTCGAGATCTGCCTGACCAAAAGTGCTCAGCCAGACAATTTCACCATTTTGTATGATTGCGATGTTCACACCAGGAATATCGTAAGCTTGCATGATGGCTGGAATGCGTTGACCTAAATGAGAAGTAAAGGTATCGAGAGTCGTTTTACTTTTAATTTGTTGTGCAGAAAAATGATCAGAAATTGAATAAACCAATGAAAATGAAATGATAAAAGTAAAAAATATTCTTAGCCAAAAAGTATTGGTAAAAGAAGAGCGTCTATTCCATTTGTTCATTAAAATTTCCTTTCATTTATTTAAATTTCTAAATGCGCTGGCATACTGAAAATTTCAGGTCTGATTTATTAGGTTTGCGCCATTAAAAGTGTATGCAAAGTTCTATCTGAGCTCATCGATCAGATTCATGATCTTATAATGGCCGTTTGATTGAACTTTTAATTGGTCATGAGACCAGGAAAAATATTCTTGATGGGAGTGAAAATCAAAAATGGCGAATTGTGTTATCAGGATTCGAAAGGAGAATTTTTAAATCAGTTTGTTTTTTAGGGCGAAGGAGACTGCTTCAGTTCGTGAGTTGACATTTAATTTCGCGAGTACATTACTGACATGCGATTTGGCAGTTGATTGGCTGATAAATAATCGTTCGGAAATTTGTTTGTTGTTCAGACCTTCCACCATTAACGCCAATACCTCGCGTTCACGTTCACTCAAATCCTGTCCTGGCAAGAACTTGGGTTCTTGCGAAGCTTGCACCAGTACCTCGACTGCTTCGGGTGCCAGCGTGGGTTGGCCAGCATGTGCTAAGCGGATTGCCTGCGCAAGCGCATCAGCCGATATATCTTTTAATAAATATCCGATCGCACCTGCCTGCAGAACAGATTGAACCTGTTCTTTTTCCTTGTAACTGGTGAGTGCCAGGATTTGAATAGATGGATGTTTATCCTTAATCAATTTGGTCGCAGTAGCCCCATCCATGCCCGGCATGACCAGGTCCATAAGAATAACATCCGGTAAAACCTGATCACATAAATAAACAGCCTGCTCCCCATTTTTCGCCTGTCCAACCAATTCCAGGTCTTCGTAAGCCATCAAGAATGATCCAAGGCCATCACGAACAACTGTATGATCATCCGTTATAAGAACTCTAATTTTTTTTGCTTCTGTCATATTATTCCTTCATATCTGTTTCAGCTAAAGCCATTTTCCATTGGAGATGAACTTTTGTGCCATGATTGATCTGGCTGGTAATGGACAATTGCGCACCAATTTCATCTGCCCGTTCCTTCATGATGCGCAGACCATAATGATCAGTTCCTGAATTTTGTGAGATGTCAAAGCCCTGTCCGTCATCCTCCACAATAAGGTCAACAGTCTCGGTATAAAAAGATAAAGAAATCGTAACCCTTTCAGGATCCGCATGTTTACTGATGTTATTGAGGGCTTCCTGGGCAATCCGATAAAAGCCAATTTTTACGTCGACTGGTAGATCATAATTGCCATCGATTTCTAAATCGGTTGGAATCCTTGCCCGCGCAATAAAGGCATTGGTTAAATGCTGCAATAAATCATGAAGCTCAGCTTCCGCTAAAGCATCTGGACGTAATTCCATCAGAAGCGTGCGCATTTCTGCCAGTGCGCCACGGGTTAATTCGCGTAATTCTGCAAGTTTTAGAAAGCCTGCTTCGGGATTCTTTTCGAAGATTTTTGGTAAAACCTCAGCTGTTAATGTTGTTGAAAACAAAGTTTGGGTCACAGCGTCGTGCAGCTCGCGAGCCAATCTACCCCTCTCCATAGAGACTGCCTCTTCACGGGCTTTTTCCATGAGGATTTTTTCAGCAGCTTTTTGATCGGTAATATCTTCGGTGGCACCAATCAAGCGTACGACGTCTCCAACATCATCAAAAATTGGTGCGATCGTAGTTCGAAAAGTGCGTATGTTTTCAATATCCCAATAAGGAACAGGTCCTTGTTCTTCATATTCGATGGCGTGGCCGGCTTTAATACAATCAAGATAGTGTTGCTTAATAGATTTCGCTACTTCAGGAATGACAACGTCTTCTATCTTTTTCCCCCATATTTTTTCTGGAGATAATCCCGAATGTTTTTGGTGTTTGGGATTGGTACGTAAAATTCTAAAATCATCATTTGGTAAGACTTCAATAATGAATAATTGTTTTGTTGAGTTTTCAAAGACCTCAGAATATAAGGCCTGACTGATTTGAAGTGATTCTTCGGCTTGCTTTCTCTGATCAAATTCCTTTTGAAGGTTGAAATTGGCAATTTTCAACTCCATTGTTCTATCTACCACGCGTTGCTCTAGATCATCGTACGCTGAGAGTAAAGACTTATGAACTTTATTATTTTCCTGGGCATTTGTAATAATACTGGCGACCATCTGCAAAAGTGCGACACTATCATTCGACCAGATTTTTTCAGTGTGAACAGAGTCGAAACCGAAAAATCCGAAGATATTACCACGATAAACTAATGGAACTGCAAGCAGGGATTTAATATTCTGTCGCTGGAATTCCATCATCTCATTTCTGGCGTCTATAGGTAATTTTTTTACAGATGGGATATATAGAACATTGCCATTGAGAATTTTATCGTTTGACCATGGCCGGTCAGCTACCAGGATAATTTGTAATTGGTGGATATGAGGTGAGATGCCTGGAGCACACCACTCATATTCACAGGTCATGTATTTATGATCATCTGAGAAGGTAAACAGATAACTGCGGTCCATCCCCGTAAATTCGCCAATGTCTTTCAATGCAGCATTAACTGCGTTGTCTAAATCGTCTGGGTTAAGATTTATAAATTTCATTGCCAGAGATAATATTAGATTCTCAAATGCTACGCGATGCTTAAGTTCATCTTCTGCTAGTTTTTGTTCAGTTATATCCAACACCAACCCTGTAAAATGAGATAATTTATTTTCAGAATCAAAGACAGGAGTTGAGATAGTTCGTACCCAGGTCCATTCACCTTTGGTTTTATTGTAATGGCGGGCTGTTTGATCATAACGGATTGCTTCATTCCAGGAGCGGCGGTTTGCCTCAATTACGTGCTGTTTATCATCCGGATGAATGTTAATAAACCATGCATTAAAATTGAGTGGGTCATCAATCCCGGCAATTTCCACCAGGGAAGGGCTGTACATAATCACACGACCGCCGTGTGGATGAGTGCGGTCGACTGCTATTTGATATACTGCAAACTCAATAGCATCTTCAAGCAAAGATATTAGACTCGGATCTAATTGTCCGTTGTAAGAATTATCCATATTGCTGCAATGACCTTTTTAGGATAAAAATATAATAACTGAGAATTATTATACTTGAACTTAATTAGGTGGTTTTTGTAGAGAAGCTCTCAGAACAATAATGGGTATTTTTTTAAGAACTCGTGGCAAAGTTGAATAAATTAGAGTCGACA
>JACZIY010000552.1 GCA_014860845.1 Anaerolineaceae bacterium | reverse complement strand
CTTGAGCAGTGGTCTGCTTCAAAACCATAATCAGTTTATCAGCAGCTCGAATGATCGCCCTTCCTCCCTGCGTAGTGAACATTGAACCAATTGTCTGCCATTCATAAGGAGAATATTGGGTATCAATTTCATTGTAAACTCTGATGCGTTCAGGTGGAATTTGCAGAGCTTCACCTGCTATTTGCTGAACGATCGTTCGTAAGCCCTGACCTACTTCTGCACCACCCATATTGATGGAGATACTACCATCAATATTCATCTTAATGTAGCATCCTTTGGTTGAAAATGGCGCACCTTTTGGTGATTTCATCAATGCAGCAAAGCCACGGCCATAATAGAAGTTTTCATCCTCGCGTAAAGATTCTTTTGAGAAAACCAGATCCTGAACTTTTTCAGCACAGGCTTTCATGTCCCCATTCGTTTTCCACATCAATTCGCCTAGTGAGTTTACTTTTCCCTCACAGAGATAATTCATTTCCCTTAATTCAAACGAATCCATCTCTAATTTTCGTGCCAGAATATCCATTAATCTTTCGGTCGCAAACTGTGCTTCCAGGTGTCCATATCCTCGATATGCACCTACTGGTGGGGTGTTTGTATAAACCGTGTAACCAGTCAAATCACAATGATCGAATTCATACGGGCCTGTGCAATTATGTGTGGCTGCAATGGTTACATTCACTGCTGTATCCGCATAAGCACCACCGGAATGCAACACCTTTGTTTCCATGGCGACCAGTTTTCCATCTTTCTTGGCACCAATTTTCATAATCATTCGAATGCCATGGCCCAAGAGGGTACTGGTGAAATCTTCTTTACGGGAAGCAACCCATTTCACAGGATAACCAGGGACAAAACTAGCTATGTGAGCAACGGTTTGTTCGACAGTGATATCTGATTTGTAACCAAAGCATCCACCAATATCCGGGATATGAACGCGAACATCGGATTCTGGAACGCCATATGAGTGAGCCAAATCCTGCCGAATAATGAAGGGACAAATGGATGAAGACCAGGCTTCGATTGTATTATCTTCTTTAAACCAGACGATTGATCCATGCGGTTCAATCGCTGCACAGGAACCAAATGGGTATAGGAAATCGCCTTCGACGATCACTTCTGCTTCTGAAAAACCATCTTTGCCCAATCCTTTTCTTAAGTGGTAAAGATTTGCGACATTTGTCCCAGGTTGAGGTTTTAATGTGGGAAGATGCCAATAATCGCCATTTTCTTCATGAATCAAAATTGCATCGTCACTCATGGAATCGCGGGCATCGATATAGACTGGTAAAGGTTCATACACTACCTGGATTTTTTCTACTGCTTTCTGGGCATTGAACGTTGTATCAGCAACAACCGCAGCGACAGGCTCTCCGATGTACCTAACTTTTTCAACAGCCATGGGGACAAGATCTTTGATATTATCCCCATAGTGCAATTTACAATCTTTGCCTGTTACTACTTTTACTACACCGGGCATTTTTTCTGCTTCAGATGTATCGATTGAAATAATTCTGGCATGAGCGTATTCAGGACGCAGGATTGCAGCATGAAGCATTCCAGGTAAGCGAATATCATCGAGATATTGTGCCTTCCCAGTTACTTTTCCAATAGCATCGGGTCTATTATAGGATTTACCGATATATTTGTAATTCATAAATTTTCACTCCTTTCTACAACAGCTAATTATTCTCTTCGATATGGTTTTAGTAAGGCAGCCGGATAAGATGCATTCCTTCCTGCTAATACCAGAGCAATAATGGTTACTACATATGGTAATGCCAGAAAAGTCTCGTAAGGAATCGGTAACTGCAATCCCATTGCCTGTAATCGGAGTTGCAAAGCAAAGGTACCACCAAAAATGAGGGCTCCACCCATGACTTTTACAGGTGACCAATTGCCAAAAATGACAATCGCGATGGCTACCCATCCTCGACCAGCAATGATTCCATGTGTGAAGGCACCCAGTTGAGCCAGAGAAAGGAAAGCACCTCCAGCAGCCATTAATCCACCGCCGATAGCCAAAACACTATACCTTACCAGATAGACATTTACACCGGCTGCATCAACAGCTTCTGGATTTTCTCCCACAGCTCTGATGTTTAACCCAAATCGTGTTTTAAATAAGATAAACCAGGCCAGGGGAATGATCACCAGAAAGGTGATGTATGTCAATAAGTATTGTTGGGTAATTGTGCCCAGAATTGGAATATCACCCAATGGATTAATCGCCTGGAATGATGGAATGGATGGGGGCGTTGAACGACCACCATAAACCAATCGAAAGCCGAAGAGCGACAAGCCTGTTAAAAGTAATGTAATTCCAAGACCAGAAACATGTTGGTTCACACCTAAAGTTACCGTGAGTAGTCCCATCAATAAACCTGCTATGACGCCACTCAGAATAGCTACGAGTAGACCGGTCCATAAGGAGCCGCTTTTATCGGCAACAAAGAAGCCAATAAAAGCACCAAAATACATAATTCCTTCGATACCCAGATTGAGAATACCTGCCCGTTCTGAGTAGGTTTCTCCAATAGCTGCCAACAGGATAGGAGTGGACACGCGAAATGTGGCTGCAATTAAATTTACAAGAAAGACTTCCATCACATCCTCCTGATCCGATATCTTTGCAAAAGTAACATGCCCAAGGCGACCAAAAGCATGGTAGCTTGGGTAACTTCACCGAGATAAACTGGAACACCCAAAGAACGACTTAGTGTTTGTGCACCTGTATCAACGAGTCCGAAGAACAATGCTGCCAATCCGACACCGAATGCATTTAATGAACCAAGGGTTGCAATGATGACTCCGGTATACCCATATCCAGGTGAAATTTCACCGATCAAGTGGAAATGAATACCTGCCACTTCGGCAACACCGGCGATACCAGCGATGCCACCACTGATCAACGCAGCAGTTAATATGGTGCGATTAACTTTGATACCCGCAAATTTTGCTGCTGGTTTTCCCAATCCCACTGCCCGCATTTTGAGTCCAAATGATGTCCGCGTCATAACGATCCATAAAATTAAGATCAGGACAATGGCTAAAATGAATCCAAAATTCAATCTTGAGCGAGGAATTAGTTTAAAGAACACTGCAGAAGGTGCAATTTCTGGCGACTGAGGCCAACCTGAGTTTGGATCCCTCCAAGGTCCATTTAAAATTGCGCTGACAATATATGCCATGACTGAGTTCATTAATAAAGTTGTCACAACTTCATCAACTGCCAGTTTCACCTTGAGCAAGGCTGGTATTAGTGCCCATGCCATACCTGCTGCAAATCCACCGATGATCATTAATGGCAAGGCAACAATTGCCGGGACTTCGTGCATAGCCATACCTATCCCGGTTGCTGCGATTGCACCAGCATATAACTGACCTTCTGCTCCTATGTTGTAATATCCGGTAGCAAAAGCATATGTTACAGCCACACCCGTTATCATTAATGGAGTGGATTTGACCAAGATCTCTAATAGGGATACTTGATTTTCGAGAGGAGCGAACAGAAAATAGTAATATGCATCAAATGGGTTTGCATCTGCTAATAATATCAAAGCAGAGGTGAGAATAAAGGTTCCAATCAATGCGAGTACTGGAATGAGAGGTTTGACCCAAAAAGGTGGATTATCCGTTTTCACCAGACGCCAGCGAGGTTTTTCAGTGTTTTCCATTATGCCTCCTCTCTAAGTGCGCCAGACATCATCAACCCTAATTTTTCAGGAGTGGCATCCTGAGCATCGATCGTTCCAACAATTTCACCCTCATAAATGACAGCGATTCTGTCCGAAATACTTAAAATCTCATCCAGATCTTCTGATATCAACAGGACGGCAGCCCCCCTCGATCTTTGCTCCAATAATTGTTGACGGACATATTCCGTTGCACCTACATCCAGTCCTCGGGTAGGTTGTGGTGCGATTACTACTTCAGGTTGCCTGGAAAGTACTCTCGCTAACAACACTTTTTGCATATTTCCACCTGAGAGTGTTCGAATTCTATCGGTAGGTTTTGCTTTGATTTGAAAATTCTTAATCAACTCATCTGCGTTCTTGCGAATTGCTTTTTTATCCAGGAAACCATTTTTTGAGTATTCATCTAAATGTTCCAAAGCAAGATTTTCATACACTGTCAGGTCGCCAACGACCCCTTCATGCCTATCTTCGGGAATTCGTCCCATCCCCATTTTTGAAAACTCCGAGGGATCCTTGCCAATTAAATTATTGTTATTAATTTTTAAGACACCACTGGTTGGTGATTTAACACCACTTAGTATTTCGGCTAGTTCTTTCTGCCCATTACCGCCAACACCAGCTATCCCCAGGATTTCTCCTGATCGGATTGATAATTTTAAATTCTTCAAAGCAGGAAGACCTTTGTCATCCAATGCACTTAGGCCTTCAACTTCTAATATTTTCTTATTGTCAGGGTTTATTTCGGTTTGTCTGATAACACCAAATGTGTCACGACCAACCATCATGGCTGCTAATTGTTTTTGGGTAACATTAACTGTATCTACTGTACCAATAGATTTTCCATCCCGCAGGACAGTGACACGATCTGTAATTTTTGTAACTTCATCTAGTTTATGGCTAATAAAAATGACCGACAAACCATCTTTTCGAAGTCGATTAAGCGTTTCAAATAAACTATCAACTTCTTGAGGTACTAGCACTGCAGTAGGTTCATCCAGGATCAAAACTTTGGCATTTCGATACAATGCTTTCAGAATTTCGACTCTCTGTCTTTGTCCTACAGATAAATGCCTTACGATGGATTTTGGATTTATATCCAAACCAAACTGGCCAGCAGCTTCGCCCACCTTTTTTTCTATCGCTGTTTGATCAAGTATGAAGCTATCTGTGTAACCAAGCACAACATTTTCAGCCACTGTCATCGGAGGTACCAAAGCAAAGTGTTGTGTAACCATTCCAACACCTTTCCTAATGGCATCCTTAGGTGAATTTATCGTAACTTTCTCGCCATCAATGAAAATATCACCGGTTGTTTGTTGATAAAGACCATATAAAATCCTCATCAAAGTAGTTTTTCCGGCTCCATTTTCACCTAATAAAGCGTGTATCTCACCTTTGCGAAGCTGAAAATCGACATGGTCGTTTGCTACCAGTTCACCAAATATTTTGGTGACCTTTTGCATATCTACGATGTACATTTTTTCTCCGACATTTCTCTCCCCTCTAAAAGAGGGGAGAGAATGATTTCTACATAAAAAATTAAGTCAGGTGAAAAGTGGTAAGCCCTGACAATAATTATTATTTAGTTTGAACCAGCTGGCGCTTCTTCTGCGATGTTTACACGGAAGAGACCATCTTTGATTTCCTGTTCGCGTTGTTGAACCAGGCTTAGAACATCAGCAGGTAATTTTGCATCCATACCATGCCAAGGGGCTAAAGAGGCCCCACCCTTTCCAACCATGCTGAAATCTTTCAAATCCTGGGCAGTAAAAGCACCAGCTTTGACCTGATTAATTACGTACTCAACTGTTGGTGTCATGTTCCATACCGGGCTATTGACAACAAAATCAGGGCCTAATTCATATTGGTCACTCATATTACCGAATGCATATAATCCATTTTCAACAGCAGCATCAATTACACCAAAGCGTTCTGCAAAGAGAACGTCAGCGCCATTATCAACCTGAGCCAAAGCGGCTTCTTTCGCTGCAGCTGGATCAAACCAGCTGTTGATGAAGGAAACAAGCACTGTGGCTTCCGGATTTACTTCTTTAACACCTTCAATAAAAGCATTAACGATACGATTTACTTCAGGTACCGGGAGACCCCCAACGACGCCAATTACACCTGATTCAGTTAATCCACCAGCCATCAAACCACAAAGGTAAGCAGGCTCATGGATCCAGTTGTCAAATACGGCAACATTGGGTTCTGATGGACCAAAACCAGAACCAAATACGAAAGCGATTTCAGGGTAATCTTTTGCAACACGTCGGACGGCTTCTTCATTACCAAATGCGTCACCAAAAATGGCTGCAGGTTTCTTGCTTTCAGATACTTCGCGCAAGATTCTTTCCATGTCACCTGAGTAACCAATATCATCGGTGTACTCATATTTGATTTTGCCTTCGTCAGCTGCTTTCTGTAAGGCAGTGTGGATGACTCCATCCCAGGGTTCTTCAATGGCAGTTGCGAAAGCGCCAAAGAACAATGGGACATCACTGGTTGATGCTTCTGGTGCTGTTTCAGTTGGCTTGCAAGCCGAAAGCAGCACTGTGAGTAAAAGGGCAAATACAAGAATTACTTTTAGTTGCTTCATTTTGGAACTTCTCCTTGGTTAAATATTGATTTGAATTGAATAAAATTGACTACAGAACATGATGATCAATTACTTTTCGAGAATTTCACCTCCTGGGTATAGATTTCAAATTAATTTAGAAATACGCAATCGTTTTAATTTGCGCATGAAAATTGCATGGGAAAAGTC
>JACZIY010000551.1 GCA_014860845.1 Anaerolineaceae bacterium | reverse complement strand
GTCGAGATATTGGCCTTTATCGCCTCCGCACCCCTCGGAAACGCACGCTGGCAAGTGACTACCTCTGAGCGCTTTATACATTGTGGGCATTGGCCTGTCGGGCTATTCCCTGTTCATAGGAGATAAAAAATGAATTCAATCAATAAGTCCGCAAGAATCGCAGGTATCCTCTATTTCATGTATATTTTAACTTCGATCATTGGAAATGAGTTTGGTCGCTTTGTATCCGTGGATGCCCCAGTAACGGTCAATCACATAATGGCTCATGAATCGTTATTTCGTATCGGATTTGTAATCAGTCTATTCTCAGTTGTGTTTTTTCTTTTAGCGGCTTGGTATTTGTACGTGTTATTAAAACCGGTGGACAAAAACATAGCTTTACTGTTCCTGATATTAAACTTGGGTGGGTTTGCGATATGGTGTTTTGGTATGCTTAATCTATTTGCCAGCCTGATGCTTTTGAGTGGAGCTGACTATTTGAAAGTATTCCAGCCAGATCAGCAACAAGCGCTAGCGATATTATTTGTCAATTTATACAAAAATGGATATATTGCCGCCCAGATACCCTATGGTTTCTGGCTCTTTCCTCTTGGTTATTTAGTTTTCAAGTCGGGCTTTCTTCCTAAGATATTGGGCATACTGTTGATTGCCGATGGTTTTGGTCTTTTGATATATGTTTTTCAGCGATTCCTTTTACCGAGCTACGAAATAATATCGTACCCATGTATGGTGATTAGTTTTATTGCGGAACTCTCTCTTACTTTGTGGCTTTTGATTAAGGGTGTAAAGGATCAGAAACCAACCCTAACTGATGGTCAGAAATAAAAATGAATACTATCAAGTAAAAAGGAAAGGTACAAAAATGAAAGCAATTGTATGCACAAAATACGGACCACCGGAGGTTCTTCAGCTTAAAGAGGTGGAAAAGCCCACTCCCAAGGACAATGAAGTACTGATAAAAATTCATGCAGCAGCTGTGACAGTTTCGGACTGTATAGTTCGAAGTGGTAAAGTAAATATCTTGCTATGGATCCCCATGCGCATATTTATTGGTTTCAGAAGACCAAGAAAACCTGTACTAGGATTAGAGTGTGCCGGAGAAATTGATGCAATAGGCAAAGATGTAAAAAGATTTAGAAAAGGTGACCAAATTTTTGCATTTACGGGCAAGCGTTTTGGTGCTTATGCCGAGTACGCTTGTCTGCCAGAAGATGGAGTGTGCATGCCACAAGACAGTATTATGGCATTAAAACCGTCCAATGTAACCTATGAGGAAGCCGCTGCTGTTCCTTCCCGAGGAACTTTAGCATTATATTTTCTCAAGAAAGGAAATATCCTGAAAGGACAAAAAGTTCTCATCTATGGAGCTTCTGGAGGGGTAGGTACTTTTGCGGTACAGCTTGCCAGGTACTTTGGGGCGGAAGTTACCGGGGTATGCAGTACTACAAATTTAGAATTGGTAAAATCTCTGGGAGCCGATAAGGTAATTGATTACACAAAAGAGGATTTTACGAATAGAGGAGAATCTTATGATTTTATCTTTGATGCCGTTGGAAAAAGATATAGCTCAAAACTACAGTATAAAAAAGCGCTTACTCCAGCCGGGAAATTCATATCAGTCGATGAGGGGACACCAAAGTTATATCTGGAAGATTTAATATTAATCAAGGAGTTAGTTGAAGCGGGAAAGATGAAACCGGTCATTGATAGATTCTATCCGTTGGAACAGATGGCCGAGGCACACAGGTATGTCGAAAAAGGACACAAAAAGGGAAATGTCGTGATTACGGTGGGGCAATAAGATTTTGAAAAAAAGCGAAAGGACATCCATGTTTTTGGATGTCCTTTATAATTAATTTTAGAATGTCTGGACCTCTTCTCCTCACTAAATTATATGTTCCGCTGCTTCGGCCAAACATTGTTCTCCGCCCTCGCCTGATCGAGCAGCTGAACGAGAGTCTCTCCTCAGGCCGGAAACTGGCTCTCATCTCAGCCCCTGCTGGTTTTGGTAAGACAACCCTGCTCAGCGAATGGATTGCTACATGTGGCAGAGAGGTGGGATGGTTGTCTCTGGATGAAGGGGACAGTGAACCAGAGCGGTTCATATCGTATCTAATAGCAGCATTACAAACGGTCAAGGCTGGAATTGGTGTGGGTTTGATGGCTGCTCTCCAATCAGCTGAGTCTCTGAATACCGAAGCACTCTTATCCGCTCTGCTTAACGAAATCACGACCATCCCGGACGATTTTATTCTCATCCTCGATGATTACCACTTGATTGATTCTCCAGTGGTTGATCAATCCCTTGCATTCCTTGTGGAACACCAGCCAGCGCAGATGCACATGGTTATCTCTACCCGTGAAGATCCATCCCTTCCACTGGCGCGTCTACGAGCCCGAAGCCAAATGATCGAGCTGCGTGCTTCCGATCTGCGTTTTATCCCGGCT
>JACZIY010000063.1 GCA_014860845.1 Anaerolineaceae bacterium | reverse complement strand
ATGCAAAATCCTGAGGGATTAACTCCACAGGAAATTTTAGAGCAAACCAAAATTTCACGTAGCACACTCTTCACTTTGTTAAAAGAATTGAAAGATATTGGCTATCTTGATCAATCTGAAACACGTGGACGCTACATTGCTGGTCCACGCCTGTTATCGTGGTCCGGATCAAATTCACCCTCCTACCAGACCTTAAACAATGTTTTTCAACAGGAATTGCACCGAAAAACATTTACCGAAACCCTTGCATTGGCAGTACCCGGTCCGCAAGGAATTTTATTATTGGATCAAAGAGAAGCGGATCAAATCATCCGGGCAGTGTATTCCGTAGGTGAGCCACTTTCCAATGACTCTGCAGCTTACAATATTTTATTTCCACCCTATCAAGCCCAGGTTATTCAATGTGGCTATAGTTTGCAGGAAATTAATGATTATTTTGAAATTGCTGTACCTATATGTTCAGATGGCATCAATCCAATTGCTGGTCTTTTACTCACAGTGCCAAAATACCGCTGGACAACACAACATCTGCTGGACGAATGGATACCGGAATTACGAGCGATGGCAGCCCGCATTTCATATCGCCTGGGTGCCCTACAATACAGCCCCTATCATCAGGACCAACTATCTTCATTCCAACCTACCACCATCATGAATGATTCTCAGATCACCCAATTCTTAATAGGTCCATGGACTGCCCGGTTAGCCTGTATTCGACCCGATGGTCATCCACATGTTATTCCAGTCTGGCAGGAATGGGACGGCAAAAAATTCAATATACTCGCCTGGCATGGAAGTCAGTGGGTGGAATATATTCGGAAAAATCCCCAGGTTTCCCTTACCGTTGACGAACCATGGACTCCTTATAGACGCATTGTGGTGCGGGGTTCCGCCAAAGAAGTTCTCAATGTTGATATAGACACCCGAACAATATTGTTAAGCAAATTATCCAAACGTTATCTGGGACAGGATACACCTCAACGATTTATCAACCAGGTGGAAACCGTGTTTACCATTTTCCCTGAAACCCTCAGAGGTTGGATGGGACTGGCAGCAGAAAAGAACTAGCAATGCAGATTTCCATTCAATCACTCTCTCATCAATATTTTAACGGTAAAACCACCCAGGCTCTGGAAGATATCTATCTGGATATATCTCAAAAACAATTTGTGGCCCTGATTGGTCCCAGCGGGTGTGGTAAATCGACTTTGATTCGTTTAATTGCGAACCTGATTGCCCCTTCCCAGGGTGAAATCAGGATTGGAAATTTTCATCCAAAACAGGCCATTGAGAATGGCAAGGTTGCCTGGATGGCACAAAGCCCTGCCTTACTACCCTGGTTAACAGTGGAAGGCAATCTTCGATTGGCGGAACTTTTTCAAAAAGGAAAAGGCCAACAGCCATTAAGTGTTGATCAGGTGCTTAAACGAGTGGGGCTAGCAGGCGCAGCTGACCAGCATCCTTACTCTCTCTCTGGTGGCATGCAACAAAGACTGGCATTAGCGCGTTTATTACTTCAGGATGCTCCTATCTGGCTGATGGATGAACCATTCGCTGCATTGGACGAATTAACCCGCGAACGTCTTACCGAAGAATTATTCTCACTCTGGAAAGATTATTCTCCTACCGTACTTTGGATCACCCATAATATCCATGAGGCAATCAAATTGTCTGATCGAATTTTAGTGTTTTCCGAACAACCTGGTCGCATTGTGGCTGATATACCCAATGAAATTCCTCATCCCCGACTCGAAAATAATCTTGATTTTCAGGAGCTTTTATCCAGGTTGCGTTCCATACTTCATCAGGATTCAAACGAGAAATTCAATCATGCTGCATAAACAATCCAGAAAAACAATTATCATCACGCTGAGCATCGTAATCATTTTTTTCATTGGATGGGAATTAGGTGTTTATTTAACAGATACTCCTGTATATTTGTTACCAGCTCCTTCCCGTGTGATCCAGACGCTCTTTTTACATCCAGATACATTCGCCCAGGCAACATTCTTAACGCTGGGAGAAGCTTTGACCGGTTTATTGATAGGTGTTTTTGCAGGGATTCTTATCGCATCCGTTCTGACCCTCTTACCTGGTATTGAAGATGGTGTGATGATGCTTGCCATTCTGATCAAATCCACTCCCATGGTTGCCATTGCACCTTTATTAACTTTATGGTTGGGTTTTGGTATTCTACCGAAAATTATCATCACTGCCTTGATGAGCTTTTTCCCGGTTTTGATCAACGTGCTCAGCGGTATGCAGCGTGTTGATCCAGCTCTCCTCGATTTATTCAAATCATGGAATGCAAGCCGGTGGGAAATATTCCGTTATTTGCGGGCACCTTCTGCAATTCCTTATATGTTTACAGCATTAAAAATAACGGGGCCGCTTTCGTTAATCGGTGCTGTTGTGGCTGAATGGACAGGAGCATCTGGAGGATTAGGACGCACCATGTGGCTGGCATACACTAATTTAAATTTACCCTTTTTATTTGCTGCAATTTTTATTCTTGCTGCGGCAGGAATGATCATCTATCGCATTATTACCTGGTCAGAAGCTAAAGCTGTCTTCTGGCAACCCGCTCAAACCAATTCTTAAATTCAGGAGATTTTATGTTACAGCGTTCATCATCCCTTCTCATAATCCTTATCATTATCTTCATGACTGGTTGTACTGCGATTAAGCCTACAGCCAGCCCAACATCCACCCCATCGATTGATAATATGACCTTCATGGCCGGCTATAAACCACAGGCAAATTTGCCATTTGTCGGGGTGTACGTTGCCCAGGAAAAAGGATTCTTTGCTGCCCGAAATTTGAACGTCTCCATCGAACATTCACCCGGTTCAGGGCAACACCTTCAATTGGTATCACAAGGAAAAGTTCAGGTGACCACCCAGGATGCTGCTGTCCTGCTCAAACGTCGTTCTGACCCGGGATTACCTCTGGTATCGATTGGATTGATCGGGCAAACCGGCCAACAAGCCTTTGCTGCACTTAAGAGCAGCGGGTTCACATCTCCCAGAGATTGGGAAGATCATATCGTTGGATTTAAAGGCACACCTCCACCCGATTTATTTGCTTTGATCCAGGCAGCAGGTGCTGATATTAACAAAATCGAATTAGTGAATGTTGGATTCGATCCACGTATTCTGACGGAAGGCAATGTGGATGTATATCCCGTGTACAAATCCAATGAGCCTTATATGATGCAGCAATGGGGTTATGAAATTGATCTCTGGGACGCAGCGGATTACGGCATTCCTTCTATTGGATTGACTTATGTCACCAGTGAGGAAACGTTAGCAACTCAATCCGACATACTGGCTCGTTTCCTGGATGCAGCAATCGAAGGGATTTTATACGCAGAAATGAATCCCGATAAAGCCGTTGAAATCGTTCTCAAATATGCTGGTCCAGAAACAGATCGAGAACACATGCGCTTTATGTTGGATTCAGAATTTAAAGATCTGCGCAGTCCGATCACCGATGAAAATACAATAGGATGGCATGATCTACAGCAATGGCAAGCATTGGTTGATTTGTTGGTCGAGTATGAAACTATGCAACCCATTGATGTCAGTAAAGCTTTCACCAATGATTTGTTGATGAAAAAATAATTCATTTGCAATCATCTTAATATTTAGGAGGACAAATCCCCATGTCCTCCTATTTTTTTCAGCTTCGTTCAATGGAGAGCGATCACTCGAGAAAATCGGGTCTTGTGATATGCTAAAATAAATTCATTCTATTGAACAGAGAGAATATATGACCGAATTACTCTACCAAAAAGATAGTTATTTACAGGAATTTCAAGCCATCGTATCAGCCATTGATCCGGAATCTCATGCCATCAGTCTGGATCAGACTGCTTTTTATCCTGGAGGAGGTGGCCAACCCAATGACACTGGTTGGATCACCCTGGATAATCAATCGATTGATGTGATTCAGGTGAAAAAAATAGGCGATCATGTATGGCATACCC
>JACZIY010000550.1 GCA_014860845.1 Anaerolineaceae bacterium | reverse complement strand
ATCCATCACAACATTTATTCTACTGATCGGTTTGATTGCTTTTGAAATGTTTAATTACAGTACCACCGATTTTGCATTGAAAGATCTTTTAGGAGATCTTAAATTTGCAGGTTTTTATTGGTCAACGATCTTGGCAGTTGCTTTTTGTCTGATCGATTTTGCTGGGATTGCCCGCTTGTTCATGCCAGGAAATAAATTATCAGATATTAAAGAAGATTGGTTTCTTTTTGGCGCATGGTTTTTAGCAGCAACCATGAATGCAATCCTTACCTGGTGGGGGGTATCGATGTCGATTGTCAATCATTCCATCATGAGTTCAAGAATTATTGACTCAGAAACCATTCATCTCGTGGTTCCAATATTTGTGTCCATCATGGTGTGGGTAACAAGAATCTTATTGATAGGGAGTTTGACCCTCTCAGATCAAAAAACCAGCACAAAAAGCCAATCAAGAGTTACCCGCCCTTCGACACATACTGCAGCTTCACCTCGCCATAATTCTTCAGGATCTACTTTAACTCCCCGGGGGGCATCTTTACAATCCACATCTCCGGTGCAACCATACCAAAAACAATCCCGATTTTCCAATAGACCAGATCCTGAATATATATCAGATCCAACCAGTTCTATCCAACAACCCGTTTTTCAGGGAAGAAACCAAAACACTACACCTGTTAGAAGATTTTAGATTTTCAAATAATCGACACAAGCAGAAAATGCCTCATTTATTGTGGGAAAAATGATGGCATTTTCGTTCCTTAATGCTTTTATTTTGTTCTTATTAGTTGCGATACCATAGACTAACATGTTTATTGCTAGTCCATCATTTATTAAGTTCGTAGCTACGGTTTTCAGAGATTGTATACCAATAGTTGAATCCTCAAATATACAAACATTAATCGGAGCTGTAAACCGGGATAAATAATTCACTATTTCTTCATGCTGATCATTGTAAAAATAGTCATACGATAACCTTAGCGCGTCAATAATCTCGATACCACTTGAAAATAGAATCGCAGTCATCGCATGTACAGGAGAAGGCTTTACAAATTGGTCTCCACAACCATTTTTATCTTTCCCTAAATATTCTAATGCTCCAAAACCAACACACGGGATTTGTTCCATCTTCATACATTTCAACGCCAATTCCGCTTCTGGAAAGTTTAGTTGAGATTTTTCAGATTTGACCCCATTGGGGAAGCTAGATGGCCTGGCTGTGATAATGGATGGAAAATTACTTTTTTCCGCGCCTAAACGTAAAATTTTATTCCTGACCTCATCAAGAAGCATTGGATAATCGTACTTTACCAGGTATGGATCAGATTCAAGAATCAAATCTAACCCCGTTATTTCTTGAAACAATTCTCCACCTAAGGTTAAATTTTGAAAATATTGCAATATCTCGGATTTCCAAATGTTTCTGGATTCTTGTATCCAAGCTTTTAATATCCAGGAAATTTTGCTTCTCACAAGATTGAAAACACTAATGGAGTCTTTTTCAAAATTTTGGATGAGTAAGGATTCACATGCGGAATATCCCACTTGAAGAAAATCTTTCAGGACTAAAACAATTGAGATTATTTTTTTTTGATAAGGTCGAAATTCATATTTCCGAAAATATTTATAACAATCCTGAATATTTTCAAAGGTGGAATCTGTTTGATTCTCGATTAATGAAAGTTCAACAACGATTAATAAATACAACGGGATAATATCCCATTCTGAAGTAATACCAATTGCCTCAAAAGTCGTTATGATTTCTTCATCAATTGATATCTTTGAAAAACCAAGTTTGTTTAGAAAATAACTGGTTGTGTCAAAAACTGCTTTACGATATCCTGATGGATTAATTAAAACACCATCAATATCAAATAAAAGAAAATTGGTTCCCAACATACTCCTGAAATGTAAGAAAATAAATCAGAGACCACAATTTCAGGAACTCTGATTAAAACTCAGATCAAACCAACTTGTTTACCAATCCTGCTGAAGATCTCCAAAACCGTATCCAGTTGATCATCCGTATGGGTAGCCATATAACTGGTTCTTAACAATTGACGGCCTGGTGATACTGCAGGGCTGATAACAGGATTGACAAACACGCCGGCTTCGAATAATAATTTCCAGGTTAGAAATGTCTTTTCATCAGATCCAATCAGAATAGGTATCACAGGTGTTTCTGAATTTCCTATATCAAAACCTAATTCTTTGAACCCTCTGCGCATCCGTTCACCAATTTGATTGACCCGCTCAATTCTTTCGGGCTCTTCTCGCATAACCTGTAAGGAGGCTAAAGCAGCTGCTGCATTTCCAGGGGGTATACTGGCTGAGAAAATGAGTGATCTGGCAAAATGTTTTATGTAATGCACCACATCTGCATCTCCTGCAATAAATCCACCGAGGGATGCAAACGATTTGCTGAATGTAGACATAATCAAATCCACGTCTTTTGTGACCCCAAAGTGATGTGAAGTTCCATGCCCTCCACCGGTAACGCCCATTCCATGTGCATCATCCACCATCAATCTTGCTCCATACTTTTTCGCCAATGGAACAATTTCTGGAAGTGGAGCTAAATCACCTTCCATACTGAACAAGCCATCAATGATAATGATCTTTCCTGAATCTTTTGGTAAAGATTTTAAAACCCGCTCTAGGTGATTCATATCATTATGGCGATATCGTTCTATTTTTCCGAAACTTAAACGGGCACCATCTACAATAGAAGCATGATCATCTTTATCCAGAACAACAATATCTTTGCTTCCTACAATTGCAGAAACAGTACCCAAATTTGCCTGCATTCCAGTGCTAAAAACAAGGGCTGCTTCTTTACCAACCCATTCTGCCAATTCATGTTCTAATTGTTCATGGAATTCTAGCGTACCATTTAGGAACCTGGAACCAGTACAACTGGTACCAAAATGCTCAGTCGCCTTACATGCAGCTTCCTTGACCTTAGGATGTGTCGTCAGTCCTAAATAATTATTGGACCCACACATTATTAATTTGTGGCCTTTGTACTCCACAACAGTTCCTTCGTTTTCTGTTAATGGAATAAAATAAGGGTAGAAGCCTTGTTTTATCGCTTCTTTTGCAGTTGTGTAGGCAAAGCATTTATCAAAAATATCCATAATTTCCTCATAATAAAAATTTGGGTCTTCAAATTGCGAATTATATTATACCTGATATGAAAGCAGTATGTTTACACGAAATTTTACCTTTATAGGAGGACAAGATGAAAGAATATTTCGGTGGTATTGAAGCAGGAGGAACAAAATTCGTCTGTGTTATTGCTAACAACCCAGGGGATATTGTTGAAGAAGGCCGGTTTCCTACCACGAATCCACTTGAAACAATTGAGAAAACGATTCTTTTTTTCAGGAATGCAATTCAAAAACACAAAATCAAATTAAGTGCTCTTGGGGTTGGATGTTTTGGCCCAATTGATCTGGATACGAATAGTGCGACTTACGGTTTCATAACCACTACCCCCAAACCCGGTTGGCAAAATATAAATTTGTTGCAACCCATCAAGGATGCCTTAAATATCCCAATTGCATTCGACACAGATGTGAATGTGGCCGCGATAGGGGAAGGTAAATGGGGAGCTGCACAAGACCTGGATGATTTTTTATATTTCACTATTGGTACTGGAATTGGAGGGGGGGCAATTATTAATAAAAAACCATTGCATGGACTGATTCATCCTGAAATGGGTCATATTCTCCTAAATCAGGACACATCAATGGATACATATTCAGGTAAGTGTCCTTATCACCGTAATTGTTTTGAAGGCCTTGCCTGTGGACCATCCATTAAAGATCGCTGGGGAACTTCTGCTGAGAACCTGGATGATAATCATCCTGCCTGGATTTTGGAGACTGATTATATTGCACAGGCGATGAGCAACTTTGTTTGCTCATTTTCTCCGAAAAAAATCATACTCGGAGGTGGGGTAATGCAAAAAAAACTCTTATATCCGATGATTCATAAAAAAACCCAACAATATCTGAATGGCTATGTTCAATCGGAAATGATTTCAAAACGAATGGATGAGTATATAGTACCACCTGGATTGGGAAATCAATCCGGCATGTTAGGTGCAATTGCATTAGCACAAAGTATTTAATTGTTTTAGAGGATATCTAATTCCTTAGATCTTTGATATTTGATTTCTTAAACTCGATGCGAATGATCCTTCTATTGCGATTTACTAATGCTTCATAATCACCTAAGGCTTGTGCATACAATAATTTCCCAAACGATAATCCCATACCAGGAATTTCAACATCCTGATCAGGAGTGTCAACAATTTGAATAAATAAACAATTCTCAGGTCCGCCTTTGTGCAATTGACCTGTCGAATGCAAGAATCTTGGCCCGAATCCCAAAGTTGTTGCATTTTGGGTTTGTGATAATACCGAATGGCGAATTTCCTGTAAATCTTTTTCAATGACCGGTATTCGCGGCAAATAAGCATTGATGGCAATATAATCACCAGTTTTTCGTTTCGTGAGAAATGATTCAAGAACACCTTTCAAATCTTCACCATAGAGATCATCAGTCTGATTACTGAAAACTGTGGCATTCTCGAATTCCAAATCAGGGACACCAGAATCAAATTTGCCAGAGGATAAAAATTCAATAATTTTTCGTTTTGTTCGAATCTTGTTATCCTGAACATCGGGTTGGTCAAAAGCATTCACGCCTATTTCCGCACAAGCTACTGCTGTGGCCAATTCCCAACGAAAGAATTCTAATCCTAATTCATAAGGGTTCGATATTTCGTACGAAATCACTGGATGACCAGCATTCGCTATTTCAGTGATTTTTTGTTCAAATATTCCATCATTTTTTAAATAAATAAAAATGCGATCTTCTGAATAATTGTCTACTTTGATAAAAGGTTCAATATCGATTGGAACAATTCCCTTTCCAAGTTTGCCACTAGAT
>JACZIY010000549.1 GCA_014860845.1 Anaerolineaceae bacterium | reverse complement strand
CATAGCCAATTTTTGAATCTCGAGTGGAGTTGTGGCGGATTGTAATATGGCCACTTTTTCATGCAGGGCAGCCAGATGATCATTTTCAATTTTTTCTTCCACCGATCCCAAAACCAGATCGACCCGCAATAATAGCGTTTGTACATCCTGGTAATAATTGGCAGCTTCTACTTCACTGACGGATTGGATGCTGACGATTGCCTGGGTCAGAACCTGATCAAATGCTTCCACTGCAGGTTTTACCTTATCTGGATCACTGACCATTGCCAGATCAGCCAGACGTCGTTCCACCAGTTCGAAACTG
Source organism: Anaerolineaceae bacterium (assembly GCA_014860845.1). The sequence goes on along the minus strand of JACZIY010000549.1, from coordinate 4,147 downwards.
AGTGTCACCCGTTTGACTGGATCTTTTGCCAGTTTCACCCGGCTGCTCTCTGCAGTGCTTTGCAGTGCGAACAATGGATCACCTGGGTGAAAAGGATATGTTTCCGCCAATAATAGCAACCCTGCCAATACCAGGAACATAATCACATTGAGCGCCAACAATATTTTTATTCCTTGTTTCATAAATACCCATCCTTTCCGGACTTATTGTCCCTGTAAGACCTGATCATGGGTTAATCTGAATCGGACGCTGGTTCTGTTGTTGAACCGGACGTTCCGTTGGTTGTTGAATGATGATTGGAGAAACGAGTGTGGGTTGCATCTCGTCGGTTGAACCCTGCCCAAATTGACCTGCGCCATTCCCTGCTGGCTGACCGGGCATGACAGCATTTCCACGACCGGTTGGGTGGCAGGAGATGCAATTCTGCACCTCATGAATACCCTGCTGGAAATGAACACTGATCATTTCACCATCGTTATGGCAGGTGCCACAAGGATATTCGGTGTAGTTACCACCATGGCAGGTTTCACAGGTGCTGATTTCTTCATCTCCATGTTTGAGTTCAAATTTATGCTGGGTGAGAACAGCCGGTGACCAGGCTTCAGTGGTATGGCAATATTCACAATTGGTGCCAAAAACACCAGCATGCAGTTCGGGATCCTCATGGCAATCCGCACAACTCGTTCCAACGCCCACATACTTCTTTTCTCTGTGACAATCAGCACAGGCTAACTCAGCATGCCCGGCTTGTAAGGAAAAATAGGGTTCATGGTCAAACCCGGTGATCATCCTGTCCTGACCATCATGACATTCGAAGCAACTGATCCCATACTCCTCAATATGCGCAGCCAGTTCATCATGGTTATCTTCGGAATGGCATTGCACACAATCGATCGTTTCAATGATGTCACGTACTTTTGTGTGGCAGGTCGTACAGGTAAATTGTTTTCCATCCTTGTTGGTCACGTGCGCTTCAATGGAAAATCCGGTCATAGCGTAGTGGTCAATATTGGGAAAAGCAAACACCGTCAAATCAGCCTCATGACCCTGATGTTCCGGGTGACAGGTCTGACACTTGGAGACTCCTGGCAGGCGCCCGTGGATGGTGTTGACATCCAGTCGATCCTGCTCGATCTCAAAATGGCAATCCTGGCAGCGTGAGTCGGTCACGCAATGGATCGGGGCGTGGCAGTGTGAACACTGGCGCTCCAATTCGGCATGCGATTTGACCCCGCCTAACATGACTTCTTTGGTTTCCATATTGGATAATTCACCCGGACTGAGTAGGTAAGATGCGTAAGATTTCACATAATAAGCGCCACTGGCAACTATAACAAGACAAAAAATGATAATTGCGCGCACCCACCGGCTCTGCCTGAGCCATAATCGCTTAAGCATAAGCCTCCTCTCTGAGATGCTTTCCCAGATCCTGGTTCAAGGCAACCCAAGTTAACAACATCATGGTTTTCCAATCTCCACCGAAGCCGGATCAATACTTAATAAACTGGCATCATTCACCAGGCTGGCTTTTTCTTCCAGACTCAGTGGATATTTCAATCCGGGATTCTCTTCAATCAATCGTCCACCTTCACCTTCCACCCCGGTTGGATGGCAGGTCGCGCAGGTATCAAACTCACTGATATCCTCCGCCAGATGCACTTCTTTCATCTCTTCATACTGGTGGTTATCGTGGCAGGCATAGCAATCATAGACGCCATATTTCTCCGGGTGACAGGTCTGACAGGCAACTTCACCTTCGCCACCATGATCCATCAGGAATGTGTGACTGGTCAATACAGCGGGTACCCAGGCAGTTGCACTGTGACAACGGGCACAGTTGACACCAAACTGGTCAGCATGAATTTCGGGGTCTTCATGGCAGGTGGCGCAATGATGCGGATCATCAATATCCTCCACATTCATATAGGCAACACTGCCCTCACCTTCCGCCACAAATGGCTGGCTGGGACCCCGAACCGCTGCAACCTGCGCCACCACCATCCAATCTGCTTTCTGAATCATGGTGACCACTTCATTCAACTGGTAATCGCTTAAGATGCCACCTTCATCAATATGCCAGGAAGCCATTGCTCTGCCGTGCGTAGCCCGGGCAATGGATTTGAAGAGCAGGTCAGAACGAGCTTCGATCAATGCTTCGCGATTTAGGCCCGGTACCATGCCCACACCCTCGCCAGCATTGCCATGGCAACCAGCGCAATTCTGCACATAGATTTCAATGCCATCCATCATGTACTGGTCATCCAGCGCGGCTCGTGTTCGTACCATACGGTCTTTTTCCATAAATCCGTAAACCGGCAGGGCAATTACCAGAATGAGCAAGGCTGCCAGACTGATTATTTTCGTTTTGTCCATCAAAGTCTCCTTCTTCCGCGCCTAACCCGGGTAACTGACATGTTCTGGTAGATGCTGTTCGCGCACGATGGGAGCAGTCGTATCCACCTTCACCATGCCCTTGTCAAATGTGACCGGGAAGTAATCCAGCGCGCGCGCCACCAGTTTATTATTAAAATTACCATTTTTTGTAAACGTTGCTGAATGACATGGGCAAAGGAATTTCTGTTCATTTTCCATCCAGTTGACTGTGCAACCCAGATGCGGGCAACGCCGGTAGACCGCCAGAAAGCCGCTATCCTCCGTGCAGATCAGGTAAAAATTTCCATCCTCCACTTCAACCACCGAACCGGGTGTGAATTCTTCAATTTTGCCGATGGTCATCACGCCGCCAAACTCCCCAGCCAGACTGCGTGAACGCATAAAGAGGATCCCGGCAGCACCCAGTTCAATGGCAGCCAGACCTCCCAGCGCTTTCAGACTAATGCCCAGAAAGTCTCGCCGGCTGACATTTTTTGATACACTTGACCCATCCTTTTCAGGATTTTGTTCATTAATTTTTTTCATGTCCCTGCTCCCAGATGATTAGAACGGCAATACCAGCGCCATATTCTGGCCGCGGAAGTATATGCCAACAATAGTTAAAATAATTAACCCGGTCATCATGAATGAAAAGATACCGACCATCGTTTCACTGTGATTGGCCTTTTCATTCTTGAACAACCAACCGCTGCGTAGCAGAAAATAAACACCTACAAAAACAGCCAACGTGATCAGGAACGGGATGACACCGACCGTCACATTGGTGTGCACGCCTGGCAACCAGCCCGGAAGATCATACCAGAATTCATCCAGAATGACTGCCAATGGCACCAGATAAGCCGCCAGCAACGCGCCAAACACCGCAGCCCGCTTGCCAATCGCTGAGCGGAAGTAAATGCCGATATCCCGGAAATCGCGATCGATCCAGGGGGTGATAGCCAGAGCCACCACTGCCACCGCCAGTAGACTCATCACCGCCAATGGGTGCATATGCAGCAGCATTTCCTGAAAGCCCATAAAATACCAGGCTGCTTTGGCGGGGTTAGGGGAAACCATCGGATTGGCGATCGATCCCAGGGGCGCGGGGTTAAACATCGCGTATAACCCGACCACCACCATCACCACCATCCCGGCTGCCAGTTCAATGTTGACCAGATGCGGATTGGTGGACTTGAACTCCGGTTTCTCATCCTCTTTGAGCAAAGGTTGTGAGATGCCACCGTTTTTGCGCACTTTCCACAGGTGGTACCCCAGAAAGCCCAATAACAAGGCTGGCATGAAGACCACGTGCAATGCGTAAAAATTACTCAAGGCTGCCTGACCAACCTGAGGACCGCCGAGGAAGAAGTTGCGCACTGCTGTCCCGAGCAGTGGAATGTAAGCCATCAAGCTGGTGCTGACTGTGATCGCCCAATAGGAGAGTTGATCCCAGGGTAATAAATAACCCGTGAAATTCCCTGCCAAAACCATCACAAACAGGACCAAACCGATGATCCAGTTTACGCTTCGTCCTTGTTTAAATGACCCGGTCAGGAAGACCCGCACCAGGTGTAAAAAGCTGGCAATTACCAGAAAATTGGCTGACCAGTGGTGCACCGCCCGGATGAAGGATCCGAACATCACCTCGGTCTCCAGCTGCTGGATGCTGACATACGCGTATTCCACGCGTGGGTCATAGCGGAACATCAACAGCAGACCGGTCAATCCCAGTAATAGCACCAGCACGACAGAGATCCCGCCCAGCCCCCAGGTG
>JACZIY010000548.1 GCA_014860845.1 Anaerolineaceae bacterium | reverse complement strand
ATTTGACCAATTTTGAGAACAGGTCCCAATTCAGGTTCTTCAACTTCCACTACCTCTTCTACTGGTTCGGGTGTGGGTTCAACCACTTCTTCGACAACAGCAGTTGGTTCTTCAACAGGCGCTACTGGTTCAGGTGTTGGTGTAACTTGTGATACACAGGCACTCAGAACCATTGACAAGATCATTACGATACTTAATAAACCTAGCAACTTTTTCATCTTTTTTTCTCCTTATAAATCATTTTAATATTTTTGGATCTGGATAAATATTTACTATATCTTTCTTGATGAATACCTCCTTATCTTCAAATAAATCATGTAAATTTTATGAAGGTTCATGGATTAATACTGTTTCACCAGTCAAAATATCTTTACCAAATTGGTTATAACAATCCATCTTCATTGTTACCAGCCGTTTTTCTGGTGACCAATTAAGTACTTCTACCTTCACAGTAACGGTATCTCCTAATAAAACTGGTTTAAGAAATTCCACTTGTTGTCTGAGAATAGTAAATTTTTTACCAGGCAAGTGGTTTCGAAGAACACCGTTGACTAAACCAACAATTAATGCTGATTGAACTAACCTTTTTCCGGATTTGCTCTCATCAGCGATAATGGCATTCACGTGCATTGGATGAAAATCTGCCACCAAACCGGAAAAAAGATTGATGTCGGACTCACTAACGGTTTTCGAAAAATGAGATTTTTCTCCAATTGTTATATTGAATTCGTTGTCCATTTCTTTAGTTATCAGCATATTTGTATACGAATCCCAACACTAAACTATTAAATTCTTTTGGTTTTTCCAGGCATAAAGCATGGCCCGAGCCTGGTATCACATAAAATTCAGTACCAGGGATCATTTCTGCTATTTTTTCCGAATAAGATCTGGTTTTTAAAATATCTTTTTCCCCTACAACCACCATGGTCGGAACCTTGATGTTCGGTAACATTTCTGTCACATTCAGGTGATAAAAACAATCCATCAATCGTATAAAGGCATCAAAATCGAGTTGGCAGTATTTTTCTTCCAAAATTGGCAGAATTCTTTGATTTTTTATGATCCATTCTTCAGAAAAGTTTAATGGGGTGGTAACTTTTAATAATAACGTAGCATTCTTTTGTTCCGCAGCTGCCACCCACATATCACCAAAGGATTTTAATAGAGGATCAATTTGCGAAACACCATCGAAAACCAGTAATGATTTGGTTTTTTGTGGGTATTTCAAGGCAAATAAAATGCTAATTTCAGATCCATACGAAATACCAGCGATATGAGCTCTCTCAATATTTAATACAGATAATAATTCTGATAGATCGTCAGCATGTTGTTCCATTGTATATTGCTCAATAGGATGGTCTGATTGCCACATTCCTCGACAATCATAGACCAGAACATGAAAATGCCTGGATAGTTCTGTAATCTGGAAATTCCAGCTGGCTGTACTCATTAAGATGCCATTTGAAAGAACAAGGGTCTCGTTCTCAAGATTCCCATGTAATTCATAATAGAGATTGATGTTGTTTACTTTACAATACGGCATCTTATATCCGATCAAGCCTCAAAGGCTAATATGACACTTTCACCACGTTCGATAAATTTTGCTTTTACAGAAGTTCCAATCTTTATCTTCTCTGGTTGAGTTAAATCAAATCCATAAATTTCAGCGCTCACCATTGGACCTTCGGACAGTTTTACGATACCCACGCAATTCGGATTTTCTCTTCCAAAACCTGCCGCTACCATTTTTGAGGTCGGAACATAAACAACTGAATATGCCTGGAGCTTTCCGTCACCAGCTAATTCAATGATGTGTAAATCTTGTGATTTGCAATTGTCACAAATGACTCTGGGAGGTAAGTGGATTCTTCCACATTCTTTACATTGAGTCCCCAATATTTTCTTCTTCTTTATTTCGTCGAAATAACTGTTAATTGTTAATTCTACACTCATGTTATCTCCGTTCAAAAATATTTACGACACAGGTTTGTCCGGTGCCACCCACATTATGGGTTAACCCTAAATCAGGATTTCCATCCAATTGGCGATTACCCGCCTGACCACGTAATTGCTTCCATACTTCAACTACCTGCCCCGCTCCAGATGCACCAACGGGGTGACCCTTCGACTTTAATCCGCCTGATGTATTAATTGGTTTTGACCCCGATCGTGATGTCTGTCCTTCCTCTGCAGCTTTGCCACCCTTTCCTTCCTCGAAAAACCCTAAATCTTCAGTGGCAATTATTTCAGCGATGGTAAAGCAATCATGAACTTCGGCTAACTTAATATCACTGGCTGAAACACCTGCCATTTCATACGCTTTATCAGCGGCCAATTTTGCGGATGGAATGGAGGTTAATGATGATCTTGCGTGCAAAGGACCATCACTGGCAGCCCCTGATCCAATAACGAAAATTGGATGATCTGTGAATTGATACGCCAGGTCTTCACTGACCAAAAGCAGCGCAGCACCGCCATCCGAGACCGGTGAACAATCATATAATCGCATAGGCCAGGCAATCAGGGGGTTGGATTTATTGTCAGAAAGGAAATCCAATTCTGTTTCCCATGTTGGTGCTGGTTTTCCTTTATTAATAGCGCTGGCCCTTTTAATTTCCATAATCTCAGAAATCTTTTGGCCAAATTGTGCTTTTGGGTTTAGAGAGCCGTGTTTGTGATTCTTTATACCGACCTTCATAAATGTTTCAGGTGTTGCCCCATAAGCGTGCATATATGCTGTCGCCATCGAGGCATAGAAACCTGGGAAAGTGAAGCCAGCGGATACCTCATAAGGTATATCTGCAGCAGTAGCCAATGTGTCGGTTACTGCACTGATGGGTAAATCAGTCATTTTCTCAATGCCGCCAACCAGCACCATATCATAAAGCCCAGAAGCAATTGCTATCATCCCCTCTCGAAAAGCAACACTGGAACTC
>JACZIY010000547.1 GCA_014860845.1 Anaerolineaceae bacterium | reverse complement strand
ACAGTCGAAGCATCTGTATGGCGCCTTTATCGAAAGGGATTTGATATCGCAAAAATCATCAGTGGAATGGGAACATGTCCAATTGCACCACCGATTAAAGATGAGTTATTAGCAATGGATCGCGTAAATACTGCTCTACTTTATGGTGTCACTGTCCGGTATGTGGTGGATAGCTCTGACGATGAAATCCTGGCTGTAATCAATACTGCTCCATTCAGTGCTTCACGAAGATTTGGTGAACGCTTTATTGATATTTTTGAAGAAGGACATAGAGATTTTTACGTGGTGGACAAGGATATCCATACCGTTGCCAGGTATGAGATCATGAACTATAACACTGGTAATATGTTCAGTGGTGGTGTACTCAGGGAGGATTTGATTAAAGAATCCTTTTACCGAAAGTAATTTTTGATGGAAAAAAGAATGAACAAAGATGTTGATTTAATTATCAGGAATGCCAGGCTCTTAGATAAGAATAATGTTTGTTGTACCTCCAATAAGGTAATGATTATCGTAAATGAAGGAAAAATATTGGAGATTGCAGCAGAGGTAGAACAGAAACCCAGTTATGATGCAAGAAAAGTATGGGATGCTGAAGAAAAATTAATTCTGCCTGGATTTATCAATACCCATTGCCACCTCTTCCAAACTTTTATGCGTGGATTAGGAAAGGATTTGACCTTTATCCAATGGATGAATAATTCAGTGCGTTTGATGATGCCAAATATGGACGAGGAAGCTATTTACTTTGCGGCAATGGTAGGTTGTATGGAGTCAATCCGCTCTGGTGTAACGACATTGGTTGACTTCATGTATGCGAATGTTAAACCTCATTTTGCAGATTATGTGCTGAAAGCTTTTGATGATTGTGGAATTCGGGGCGTTCTTGCGAGAGGAATGACTGATGTGGATCGATTACCTGGCAGTCCTGTCCGACCAGCATCCCATGCAACTGCTTCACAAAGTTTAATGGAAGTAGATCGATCCATAGCGATGTATGCTCAGCATCCTAGAATTAGTTTTATGCTTGCTCCGAGTGTGATCTGGGGGATGACAGAATCGGGTTTAAAGGAAGTTGCCACCTACGCCAGAAAAAATAATATGTTAGTCACAATGCATATTCTTGAAACTATTGATGATGATCAATTTAGTCAAGAAAAATATGGTAAAACAACCATGCGAGTTTTAGAAGATGTTGGCATCCTTGATACAGATTTTCTGGGTGTGCATGCCATTCGAGTATCTGAGGATGATATCAATCTATTTAAACAGTACAACACAAGAATTTCCTATAATCCATTAGCAAATATGATTCTAGGATCCGGTGTTTCACCGATTGTGGAATTTTCCAAACAAGGAATTCCAATCAGCCTGGGCACGGATGGAGCTGCTAGCAATGATAGTCAAAATCTGATTGAAGTTATGAAAACAGGTGTATTATTGCAGAAAGTGCACTACCATGATTCTTCAGCACTATCCGCATGGGAGATACTCTCCATGGCTACTGATCAGGGTGCTAATTGTTTAAACATGTACGACCAAATCGGATCATTAGAAGTAGGAAAAAGAGCTGATATCATCGTTGTTGACTTACAAAAACCAAATACAACCCCATGTTATGATCCTATTGCCAGTCTGGTCTATTCCGGAAATAGTGGAAATATTTCCTCTGTTTTTGTGGAGGGAGAGTTAATTTTTGATAAGGCTGAATTTACCCATTTGAATGAAAGTGAAATTCTCATTCGAGCACAACAAAAAGCAAGTGATCTTTATCAAACATCAATAGCAAAAATATAGATAGATACCCAGAGAAGTTCGATTAATCAAACTTCTCCTCTGTTTCAGGTTTCATAGACTTGACTTTATATACAGTATCAGCCTCCCCCATTGTTCTCTCAGGAGAAAATGGGCTGATATCGATTAAATTACAATAACCCTGACTAATTAATTGTGTCACAATTTCGCCAGCAATCGGGGAATGGACGATGGCAGAACGAAAAGATGCAGCTAAAATTAACCCTTGCAAATCGCTGACTGAACCGAGTAATGGCATTCCATCATCCGTATATGTCGTGGGTGCAGTCCAGGTGCGAATTATTTTTGCTTTTGCTAAAACAGGGAAGAACCGGGTCGTTATGGTAGACATTGCTTGTGGTGCTATATGACTTATTTTCCCATCCAGAATTTCCCCTGGTCTATCAGCCTGGGCGATTAGAAAATTACCTTCTGAGGTTTGAGATAATGCCATGACTGTTAATTCTGCATCTTCAGGACCACTAATTTGAGTCTCAATATGATCGGCTGAAGTAACAATTGTATTTAATTGAAGATATGAAAAACGCTCAGTTACCATGGCAGATGCCCTGAATGTATGGATGTTCCATTGATATCCTAATTTAGCTCCTAATTTTCGAGTCCAGGCTGCAGTCGCCAAGACGACAAAATCCGCATTCAATATGCCCTTGGTGGTTTCAACACCCAGAATTTTTCCGCCATTGATAATGAAATCAGTCACGACTGTGTAGGAAAACAATGTAAGTCCCATTTGAAGTGCTTTCCTTAAGAATGCCCACATCAACAAAAAGGGATTTAATTGCCCCTGATAGGAAGCGTATGTTGCTCCAAATAAACCTTCTGGATTCACAGCTGGTTCGATCTCAGGGATTCGCTCCGGGGGAACATATTCATATGGTATTCCTGCTCCAGGCAAGATTTGTGATCGTTCTTTGGAATTTTCCCATTGGGATTCTGAACTCAACAATCTTAATGAGGCGATTCTTCTGAATCCGAATGTCATTCCCAATTCTTCTTCCAGATTATCAAACCGTTTATAGCTTTTCATTACCATTGGAATACTATTTTTTAATTCAACATCATTTGATTGAACCATACCAAAATTTGCCCCTGACGCACCAGAGCCAACATGTTTCTGTTCAATCAGAGCTACTTTGAAACCTGCTTTTGTCAGGTGGTAAGCGATCGAACATCCTACGACACCAGCCCCAATAATAATCACATCAAATGTATTTTTTTTATTCATGATTTTACCTCTTGGTGATTTTCTGCAATGATTTCATCTTGAATGGGATGAATGGGTTGTCGCATATTAAGATAATGCACTTTTGATGGACCGTGTTGATTTATTGATTCTAAAATTTGGGTGAATATGGTTCCAGAGGATATCATTTTAATACGCATTTTCACTGCCTTGTTATGAAAAAACCATTTATAGGTTTAAATTCACTTTGATTGAGTTGATCGCCAATGTTTGAGAAATCGACGGCAATCCGGATCACGTTCGGTTAACATGTCCATTGCTCGCACGTTGGAAATTAACCCATGAATTCCAGGATTGATGAAGGCAGCATCCAGACCCCAAGCTAATGCTCCGAGCAGATATGAAAGATGGATTGAATCTCGGTCTGGCATGTTACTTCCTGCATTTCCTACACCGACTTGTGAAGTGATTCCCATTGCATTCAATGTGGATATGGTTTCCATTGTTATTTTGAATGAATCTTTTTGCAATAATGCAACAGGCATGCATATTGCGTCAATCACGATATCCTCTCTAGGTATGCCGATATCAAGGCATGCATTAATAATTACATTCGCTGCAGCAATCCGTTCTTCAACCGACATAGGCACTCCGGATCCTGAATTACCCATCGGCATACCAGCAACAACGGCATGATATTTCTTTGCTATGGGTAAAAGCTCTTCCAGCACTGTTTGCTCTGCGGTTACGGTCCAAATGATCGATTTATAGGGAAATAATTCTGATAATGCGGCTTCTATAGCTTCTGCATTTCTTGTATCAAGACCCACAGGGCTTCCGGTTTCAACATGGATGGTTTTGGCTAATTTTGGCAATAAATTCACTTCATCAATTTCCGGATGAGTGATCAAAATCGCAGTCATGTCTGTACCAATTTCTTTTCCCCACTTCGCCAAATCAAGAAAATAATCCAGGTTTCCATTGCTCAGCGGTTCAATAATTGATAAAGGTTTGTTGATCACATGAAGTTGATCATTGATCAACATAGTGGGATATTCCTTACCGAAGGTGAGGGTTCCATAGATAGATGTTAGTGATGTCATTTTGTAATACCTGCTTTGGATTTCTATTTATTTTTCAAATTTATTATTGGATTAAGGATTTTAATTCATAATTAGCATTAAATTATACGGTTCGTCATTCATTCACGATTGAGAAGATATCATCTAGCATCTGAATATTCTTTATTAATCCGGATGTTGTGACATTTACAACAAACATATCCAATTGATGGTCAACCTTTAATTGATTTATAGTCTGTTTACATTCTTGAGGGCTGCCTGCAATTTTGTATCTCTTTATCATATCTTGAGTAATTAATTTGGGGACCGCATCGATACCACCAATAGCTAACGCTTGTTTAAGTCTATTTATTTCTGCGTCATTAAGGAATCCAAGTAACTGTCTGTCAGGTGTATCCTTGAGAACATATGGAAATAAATGAGTAGCATCCTCAATCATCTGTTCAGTATAAGCAATTCGATCCATATAAATTCTTTTTGGTTTATTTTCATATTGGCTAACTAATTCTAAGGCAGGGCCAATATCAGATTTCACCATTAAAAGAACACCATCGGCGGTTCGGCCTGCTAACTGAAGCATTTGTTTGCCTCTGGCAGCAATCCAGATTGGAATATTCTGAAAACCCGCTTCGAGATGTGCGTTTTTGAGTGAAAAGATTTCTCCTTCGTAAGATATTGGATCACCGGACCATAATTTTCGACAAATTTCAATACTCTCTTTGACAACGGTTAATGGTTTTTCACGTTGGATAACGAATGTATCCAGAACAACTGAACCGCCTGCGACCAGTACCAAAATTGCTCTTCCATTGCTCATTTGATTAAGGGTCGCAGTTGCAACTGCCGTTACGGCTGGGTGGCGAGTATATCCATTTGTTACCGGACCAAGAAAAATTTTCTCAGTCTCGCGCGCAGCCACTCCTAGGGTGACATAAACATCAGAGCTCATACCTTCATCAGCTAATAAACAATATTCATAACCTAACGATTCGGCTGCCTGAATGAGTGCAATGATCTCTGATACTGGCATTACAGGAATAATATTAAGGCCCAATTTCATCATGATTTAATAACTTTCTTCGCTGGCGAATGGTTAATTTGATTATTTTGAATTGAAAATATTGGCAATAATTTCAGTTAAAATTATTAAATCACATAGGGAAATATTAGTCAAACTAAATTATATTTAGAGTGACTGAATAAACAAAAGTAAGAAATTCTTCAATCATGAAAGAATCTGGATGGAGAAAATGGTGATAAAAATTGTTCCATTTCAATATTATCCGTTTTTAAGATGTGCTCCGTGATTATTTCTGAAATGAGCGGAATTGTTGGAATAGCAAGATGAAATGCTGTGGCAATATAGAGATTTGTCAATTGTGGAATCCAACCGATCACAGGCTGATAATCCTCTGAAAAAGGACTTGGTGCTGACCAGTTTCGTATGATTCTTACTTGGTTTAAAGACGGAAATATCTCTTTCATTTTTCGATTAATAGCTGGCATTCCCCATGCACTACTAAGAAAATCAATTCTCTTTGAGGGTTGGATCGCATTAGAAATTAAAAGACAGCCTTTTCGATGTTGCCCTAATCCCAGGGTCACACTCTTATTGTTTCCATGAACAGACTCATAGAAACTGCTGGTGCCTATGTGATGGTCAAGGATTTTTGGCAAAGGTTCGCTCACCATAGCTTCTGCTTTTGTAAATGAAATCGGTAATTGTATATCCATCTTTCTGGAAAGTGAACCAGTCCATGCTCCAGTTGCCAGAATGATTACCTTGGCATAATAAGTGTTCTGATTCGCTTTGACGCCGATTAACATATTTTTATTCACCAAAAAATCGGTAACTTTTGTATGAGTTTTGATAGCAACTCCGAATTTTTTGGCTGCATGCAAGTAACCCCAGCAAAACCTGAATGGGTTAAGGTGTCCTTCGGTTGATAGAATTGCACCTATACAATTCTCTGATGACAGATAGGGTTCTAACTTTCTTAACGAAGCAGGATCCACAAACTCTGCTTCAAATCCAATGTTTCTTAGCCAGTCGATTTTTTCAAGTTGAGCTGATAATTCTTGTGGAGAATTAAACAGGGTTAAATGGCCAGGTAATTCCCACTCGAGATCCACATCCAATTCTTTCCCCAAGTTGGGTAACATGGAAAAACCACGTTTAACAATATTTAAATATTCTATAGTTTCACTTTCGATAATTTGTGCTCTACCTGCACAGGCAGAAGAGGTGCCGCTTCCGATATCTTCACCTTCTAACAATAATGTCTGGACTCGAGCTTTTGCAAATTGATAAGCGAGAGCACAACCAGCAAAACCTGCTCCAATGATAATGACATCATAATTATTATTTTTCATGAACCATAAAAATACATAAGTTTATTCGCATTTTGAAAATATCGACGTGATCTCATCATGATAAACTTCACAATAAAACCCAGAAATATTTATTTCCAGGATTAGATTTTTTTGGGAGGAATTATCTAAAAATAACGTACCGATCTCGTTTTCTTTTAGTTTCTGTAACCATCCAGTTTCCGCATTGGATATAGAAAGATATTCCTCCCAAAGTTTTTCAGGGAATGGATAGAATCTTGTATCGATCCAAACGGGGCGATCCTGTACTGCGAAAATTAAATAACTTCCAAACACATAATCATTGAAAACAGGATCTGGCAGGTCAGGGTGTTGTTTTAGCCAGGCAGCAGCAGCGGTCGGTGTATTTCTGGATATCGATTCTGGAGATTGCTTCCACCAATTATCGCGTACTCCCGGCAGAAGAGCAAGTGGAAGAAGTAATAATATTACAAAGAAAATGATATTGAATGTTAGAATTTCGAACCTAAACCCACCAATTTTTCTTTTTATTAATCCCTGAAGCAACCAGGAGGAGAAGATTAGCAATAAAGCCAGGAACCACACGACATAACGAACACCTGAAAACGCCATCCATCCAAAACCCAACAACCAGATCCATTCATGAATTCGTAATTTATTTAATGAAAATTTGATCAGGGGTATGAAAGTCAGGAACCAAAGAAAGAAAAGGTTCATTTGCCACCCAGAATTAATGGGGGGTTTCCATTCCTGACTGAATTGATTTCCGGTAGCCTGGATTAATTGACCTGTTTCCAGCCATAGCGTTGGTCCTCGGGGATTTATAAACGTTGCCAAAAAAGCCAATATCAGGACAAAAAAGAATTTTTTATTTCTTTCGTGGAATAATAAATATGGTCCAGCAAGCAAAAATAAGATAATTACAGAACCATGCAAGTTTGCCCAAAGCAGAGCGATGGGAATTAACCAATAATATTTTTTTGAAAATTCATCAGTTTTTTCATTTTCTTGTAAAAATCCACTGTCAGATTTCATGTCTGCATAATTCTTATTTCCAGACGTTGTGGATAATAAATATAAAATGGATCCGAAAAGTGGATAAACAAACATTTGAGGGCGCACCGCCCAATTGTTAGCACCTGCCAGGGCACACACCAGTGTTAATAGCGTAGCGAGCCAACCTACTGCCCCTTTTTTTACACAAATTAACCAAAGGAATAAATAAAAAACCGAAATCATCAAGCCACGGGCAAAAACTACTAATGTAAGGTCACCGAGTTGATGAAAAATGAATAATAAGACTGCTGATAACCACATTGGATAAGATACTGACTGTCCAAAAACAGTGCTGCTGTAGGTGTCAATCAAGGGAACACTGGTGTTCGAGATAATATCCTGACCTAACCTCAAGTACCACCAAAAATCGTTCGGTAATACTGGAAGTAAGAACGAAATAGAGAGGATGATGAGTAATAGAATTCCCAACCAGGGGAGATTCGTTGATATTTTTCCAGAAGACGTGGGAAACATAATGTTTATTTTATATGAGAACGTGAAAATCTCGTAACCTGCAGGAATTTTTAAATTATGTTTGGATTCGAAAGAAATCTTTTTTGCCCAGGAAAGGCCATATTGAATTCAAATTAAATTAAAACCACAATCCTGGATATATCTCATCCAGGATTGTGAATTTTATTTGTTAATTATTGTA
Source organism: Anaerolineaceae bacterium (assembly GCA_014860845.1). Next base: position 3,201 of record JACZIY010000547.1, on the reverse strand, counting down.
AAACAATCTTGCTACGGATATGTGTTATTCCAGAACCAGTTGTAAGCATAGTAACCACCGCTGGTTGCTTCCAAGCGAATGGCGATTCGATCAAGCCCCTTCAAAGCTGTAGGAATATCATAGGTTAAGGTTAATGCTCCACCATCTCCAGAACCTGTTGTGGTGACCAAGGTTCCACCAATACCCGCGGTTCCGTACTTTCCCATCAGAACTTTGAATTCAATGTCTTTCGGGAAATTATTTGTCTTAATGGTAACCGTAGAATCTTCAACAACAGCATTGATCAGGAATGTTGGGATACCTGTGTAGCCGGGGATGACCGGAACGGTTGGTGTGGCTGCTTCACTATCATTATTCCAGAACCAATTGAAGGCATAATATCCACCACTGGTTGCTTCTAATCGAATAGCTATTCGATCCAGTCCTTTCAGTGCTTCAGGAATATCGTATGTTAATGTGAGCACACCACCATCACCTGAATCGGTAGTCGTAACCAATGTGCCGCCAATTCCTTTGGTACCATATTGCCCCATCAGTACTTTGAAATCCACATCTTTGGGGAAGTTATAGGTTTTGATGGTGACTTTGGCATCTTCTTCGACACTGACGATACTAAAGGTTGGAATTCCTGAATACCCAGGGGTTGTGCCACTGCTGACTTCGCTGGTGTTATTCCAGAACCAGTTATAGGCGTAATATCCGCCACTGGTTGCTTCCAGACGAATAGCAATCCGGTCTAAACCCTTGAGATCCGCGGGTACATCATACGTCAAGGTTAGGGTGCCACCATCGCCAGAATCAGTGGTGGCCACAAGAATTCCGCCAATACCCTGAGTGCCATATTTGCCCATCGTAACTTTAAAATCGACATCTTTTGGAAAATTATAGGTTTTGATGGTTACTTTAGAATCTTCAACTACACTTACAATGCTGAATGTTGGTATAGTAGAAGCTTGAACATTATCTACTGATTGAGGAACAAATGCAGTTACCAGAACCAGTAACAATAAAAATGGGATAAAAAAACGTTTCATTAGAATCTCCTTCATTCATTTTGATGTCCCGGGATTGATCAGGGATACATAATAATGATGTTATTCAGTTCATAAAAGTTCCCAAGTTAGTACCTGGTCTCTAACATTCAGTGTACAGATTTTTTGCCTGATTTTCAAGTTTTTTGTACTTGAACATTAATAAAAACGGAAATAGATAATCAAATTTCCGAATTGCTTATTTCTATAAATCTCATATACTAAAAATATCAAGCAGAAATTAATGGTACTTTGGGAGGTTTATGGATAACAGCAAATCTGGATTAAGTATTCAAAGCTTTGATGATGAATATCACCATAATAAAAAAGATCCCCATAAAAGCGAATGGAATTTGTCGGAGATCATCTTAGGTGGACAGGATGGACTTGTCAATGTGTTGGGGGTGATTTTAGGTGTCGCAGCTGCAACTAGTGATGTGAGAGTGGTGGTAGTGGCTGGTTTGGCTGCAACTTTTGCAGAATCTATTTCGATGGGTGCTGTCGCTTATACCTCTACTTTAGCCACTGCAGATTTTTATGAAAGTGAACGTGAACGTGAATATCGACACATTCAGAATGTGCCCAATTTAGAAAAAGATGAGATTCGAAAAATTTATCAAGCCAAAGGATTTCAAGGAAATTTGTTAACCAGAATCGTGGATACGATCACTGCCAACGAAGATGTTTGGGTGGCTGTAATGATGTCTGAAGAACATAAATTGTCTCCAGCAGACCGAAGTACAGCTGTTAAATCTGCGATTATTGTGGGCATTTCGGCGATTATAGGATCCATCATCCCTTTACTCCCGTTTGCTTTTTTACCAATTGGCTGGAGTATGGTAGCATCCGTTATTCTCACCAGTATCGTCTTATTTATTGTTGGCGCTTATAAAGCCCATGTGACGATTGGAAAACCAGTCAGAAGTGGATTTGAAATTGCCCTCATTGGAACCATATCTGCACTGGCGGGATATGTTGTGGGCGCATTACTAAAAGTGCCGGTTACACCTTGATCAATTTTATGTTTATACTTTATATTGTAATAATTGCTTCGTTTTGATAAACTGATTGCATAAGAAAGGAGTTTGAAATGGGGCTATTCACCTGGATTATTGTTGGATTAATTGCTGGCTGGTTGGCAGGAAAAGTCATGAAAGGTCGGGGATTTGGCCTGCTTGGAAATATTATTATTGGAGTGATTGGCGCTTTAGTTGGGGGTTGGTTAGCTGGAGCACTTCTAAATATTTCTAACGCGATCAGTGGATTCAACCTGCAAACAATTCTTGTCGCTTTCCTGGGTTCTGTTGTTGTTTTGTTTATTGCCAAGTTATTGAGGAGATAAATTCAATTCTTTGAATAGATCAGAAATAAAAAACAGAAACAACACCAATTATTATGAACGGTGTTGTTTTTTTAATTTCTACATTGTTTTGATAATTCATTTGTCTATTTATAACCCTGATGAACAGGATGAAAATCACACTAAAACTGAATTATAATTACGCGATATTTTTATATCCTTTTTCAACAATCTGGTCATTAATGAAGAATAATTCCAATTTAAACTCATTTTCCAAGAATATAAGGAACCTACAATCCTTATCATTTATTAAAGCTACAGCCTGGGTAATTTTGGGAATCAGTAGCATGTTTTCCTCGTATGATCTGACATCTTCTCAAAACGAAGAATTATGGCTTTCAACATTGACGCGATTTGGGCTTGCCTTCGCGTTCTTATTGGCTGGAATATTTTTACAAAAGAACCATAATAAAAATATTTATTTACTTTTGATTGTAGTGATAATTGACTTAGTTGTTAGTATTCAAATACCAATCGGTCTTTTTGATGGCTTGATGATATTGTTTGATATTTTATTTTACTGGATTATTTTTAATTATCTGAAAGCAGCAAAAATTTAATCATCTGGATTTTTTCTTTGTTTAAACAATCCACCCACATCCAAATTTTGGAGAGCTAAATCTTGTCTCAAAAACGAATCAATATCATTACGGCGGGTGTCATCCTAAGTTTATTCCTTGCATCGATGGAAGGCACTGTTGTTGCCACTGCTATGCCATCTATCGTTGCGCAATTGGGTGGTTTATCCATCTATAGCTGGGTATTTTCAATTTATATGCTGGCATCAACGACAACCGTTCCGATCTATGG